>CAZLFD010000012.1:0-32241 GCA_964558715.1 uncultured Candidatus Peribacteria bacterium
CCATTCTTTGTGAGTGAAAGAAAAGTGTCACGGGAATTGGGGCTTAGAAGAGCTTATCCGCTGATATTCTTGACATCCTTGGCAATTGATTTTTTCTGAAAATTGTGAGAGAATTAAGAGATATACCTACAAAAATGCGAATTCGGTTTCATGGTGCGGCAGGCGGAGTTACAGGCAGCAAACACCTCTTAGAGGTGGCGGGCAGGCGTATTCTACTCGATTGCGGCATGTACCAGGGCAAGCGCAAAGACGCCGACCGCCTCAATCGTAATTTTCCGTTTGATGCTCACGCCATCGACGCGGTAGTGCTTTCGCATGCGCATATCGACCATTCCGGATTATTGCCACTCCTGATTAAAAACGGTTACACCGGCCCGATTTATTGCACACCCGCCACCAAAGATATCCTGCAACCGATGCTGCTTGATGCGGCGCACATTCAAGAAAGCGATGCCGAGTATTTTCTTAAAAAGAAGAAGCTGCGTGATAAGGCGATCTATCCCATCGAAGCGCTTTACACTACAGTCGATGCTGAGCAAACGCTTAATCTTCTCATTTCTAAAAAACAGCAAGAGACTTTTTCAGTATTCCCTGGGGTCGACGTCACTTTTTACAATGCCGGGCATGTGCTTGGCAGCGTGCAGATGATCATTGAAGCCGAAGGCAAAAAGCTCGCGTTTACCGGTGACTACGGCCGCAGCGGGCGCAAAATTCTCAAAGATCCCGTACCTCTGCCCGAAGCCGATGCGATTATCAGTGAATCTACTTATGGCGGCAGGTCGCACTCGCCAGTTCCGCAAAACAAAGACCAGCTTGCCGAGGTGATCATTAAAACAGCGAAAAAAGGCGGCAAACTCTTGATTCCCAGTTTTGCGCTCGAGCGCACGCAAGAACTACTCTACGACCTGCACGTGCTGTTTGATGAACGCCGTATCCCTAACATGCCGGTTTTTGTCGATTCACCCTTGGCAACCAAGTTCACGCGGATCTTTGAAAAAAACAAAGAAGCTTTCGATGCTGAAACACGCGACTTTTTCCTCAGCAAAGGCAAAAATCCATTTACCTTCGCGAATCTGAAGCACACCGAAACGGTGGATGACAGTAAGTCGCTCAACACGCGCATTGGTCCGTTTATCATCATTGCGGGCAGCGGTATGTGTGAAGGTGGGCGCATTCGCCATCATCTGCGCAATTCGTTGGGCGACCCGAAAAATACCATCATGTTTGTCGGTTACCAGGCCGAGCATACCCTCGGGCGCAAGTTGGTCGAGGGCCACAAAGAGGTGCAGATCTTCAACGAAATCTATCACGTCAGTGCCGATATTGAGTCGATCAGCGGCTACAGCGGCCATGGCGACCAAAAAGATTTGATTGAAAACATTACTCGCACCGATGGCATCCGCCAGATTTTCCTCGTGCATGGCGAGCCCGACCAACAAGAGATCATGGCGGCCAAACTGCGCGAAGAAGACCGTCCGTGGGAAATAATCATCCCAAAACCAGGCGAAGAATTTACGGTCTGATACTTGGGTGCGAAAGCAGAATCTCAAAAACAAAAATGCAAAACTATAATCAATATCTCGTTGCCGGTACGTGTGGTTTTTTCGTTCCGCTCCTTCTCGTTATGTTTACGCATATCTGGAGTGTCTTCTGTGACGCGTATGTGATGATTATTTTTCAGTCGATACCCCAAGCGGTAGCAGCAGCACAGGTGATGATCGGGTTTTTCTGATAAAATTTTACTGCCGATACGGATTAGAGAATGATTGAAGTCAAAAAACTGTCGTCGGAGCATTGGCAAGAATATCGCGACCTACGCCTTGAAGCGCTTCGTCAGGACACCCTTGCATTTGGCGGTTCTTATGAAGAAGAGGTTACAAAGTCAGACGCGGAGTGGAAAAAAGAAATAGAGAATGTGCTATTCGCGATGGCAGATGAGAAAGCAATCGGTATGATCAAGTATATGTTTCATGCGAGAACGAAGATCAGGCACATCGCGAATATCTACGGAGTGTATGTCAGCCAAGACTATCGATCTCGGGGAGTCGGTAAGATGTTGATGGAAGCGGCGCTTATGGAAATACGGAATAATCCAGAAATCATTAAGATCAACCTGCATGTAAACCCCGTGCAAGAAGCTGCGCAAAAATTGTATGAGAGTTTTGGTTTTGAACCGGTCGGCACATTGAAAAAAGACCTTTTCATTGATGGAAGGTTTTATGATGAGGTGATTATGGAGAAGTATTTGTGATGCCTCTTTGCGCGGAGTGAGTATAACGAACGACGTGGCAATCTGAAAAAACAACAAAAAAACTGGATTGCTTCGGTCGTACACCTTCTCGCAACGAGGCATTTTTGATCGTGTCTATAAATGTTCCGCAATTCGCCTTGCCGCTTCTTTCGTTGTTTCTAAATCTGGCACCAAAGCAAAGCGCACATAAAATTCACCCGGGTTTTCACCGCGTACGGTGTCGCTTATCCAGCCACCTGGCGTAACGACCACAGCGATTTTTGGGTCTAATAATTTCTTCGCAAATTCTACTCCCGTCATGCCATCTGGTGTTTTTTGCCACACATAAAAAGTGGCCTCCGGTTCGCGCACGCTTAGCCCGGCAGAGCGCAATCCCTCAAATAGCACCTCTTTACGTTTGGTATATTTTTGGCGCATGTCCGCGACATGGGTTTCATCACCAAGCGCCGCGATAGCGGCTTCTTGCACAAAATCAGGCGTACCACTATCGATGTTCGTCTTTACTTTTTTGAATGCGGCGACAATTTTTTCATCCCCCGCGACCCAGCCCACACGGTAACCCGTCATGTTCGAGCGCTTGCTGAGCGAACCAAAAGCAACCACACCTTCTTTGGCGAATTCTAAAATCGAACGCGGCTTTTTCGCTGCATCGTAATAGATCTCGGTGTAGCATTCATCCGAGGCGATGATGATATTCCACTTTTTCGCCCAGGCGATCAGCTCTTGCCAAAACTCGTCGGTCGCTACCGCCCCAGTCGGGTTACTGGGCGAGCAGATCCAAATGATCTTCGCTTTTTCGGCGACTTCGTCTGACACCTCGCTTACATCCGGCAAAAAGTTGTTCTCCTCTCGCAGCGGGAGGAGGAAGTTCTCGCCACCTGCAAAACTGGTGCCTCTTTGATACGGCGGATACCCCGGAGTAGGGGAGATGACAATGTCGCCTGAGTCAATGAATCCTAATGGAAAATTGAACACCGCTTCTTTACTGCCGATGGTCGAAGTGATTTCCGTTGCCGCATCAAGCTTGATGCCGAAACGCTGCTCGTGCCAGTCGGCAATCTTCTGCAAAAAATCGGGTGAACCGGTGTAGCTGGGGTAGCCGCTCGATTTATGCTTATCGGCTCCGGCCTTGAGCGCATTACGAATAAACTCTGGTGTTGGGTCGATGGGGTCGCCCACGCCAAAATCGATTGGGGTGATGCCGGCTTTTTTTAATTTTGCGACTTCGTTGTCGACTTCGGCGAAGGCGTAGCCGCCCAAATCGGCAATGCGTTTTGAAAGCTTAATATTCATCTCATTAATAAAAATTCCGCAGTATTGTGCCAGTTAGATTAGGGGATGTAAACAACAGTGCGCTCACTTCTTCCGCTTAAGATAAGAGGAAGACCGAGATGGAGTTATGATACTTTGGAACTCCCCCGAATGAGAGCATAAGAGTCGGTGAGAATCTCTACCCCTCCAACCCCCTGTCTAGAAGGAGAGATCCACCCAAAATCTCACCCAGCCTTCTTGACCGGTGGATTAATTCCATTCACATTAGTTTTCGGAAAACAGCGTATTATCTCTTTTCTTAATCCTGTAGTCTGTCATCTGTCATCTGACAACTTGTAATGATTGGAATCTTCGACAGCGGCTTTGGCGGGCTTACAACACTGCATGAGTGGGAGCGGATAGCCCCCAAGTACGATATCCTCTTTCTTGGTGATTCGGCTCGTACGCCGTACGGCACCCGCGGAACAGAAACCGTTACCCGCTTTACCGAAGAAGGCGTAAATTGGCTTTTCGATCATGGCGCGACCGTCGTGCTTATCGCTTGCAACACTGCGAGCGCTGATGCTTTGCGTCATTTGCAGGCAAAATATCCTGACCGAAAAATTCTGGGCGTGACGATTCCTGCGGTAGAAGAGGCGTTAGAAAAAACTCGCTTTGGCCGCATCGGTATAATCGGTACACGTGGCACAGTCGCATCCGGGAACTACGAAAAAGAAATCATCAAACTTGCTCCCACTAGGTATAAACCAACAGATTCGCGAGCGCTCGAAGCTCCGAAAGTAATTAGTATTGCCGCGCCGCTTCTAGTTCCGCTTGTAGAAGAAGGCTGGACCCAGAAGCCAGAAACACGCACGATTATCAAAAAATATTTGCAACCACTGAAGTCGGCGAATATCGATACGCTCGTTCTTGGCTGTACGCATTATCCATTACTTGAAAAAGAATTCGACCGCCTCGTCGGCAAGCGCTGCACGGTTATTAACAGCGGCGCGGCGCAAGCACACAAGTTTTTCGATTACCTGCAGCGCCACTCAGAAATCGAGCATCAGCTCACCAAAAATGGCACAAAAAAGTTTTATACTACAGACGATACCGAGCGTTTTCGCGAACTCGGCAGCAAGTTCTTGCGCAGGCAAATCGGGAGAGAAACGGTGGAAAGAATTACCGTTCAGAAGGTATAACGCGTACTTGGAAATGAGGTCCAATATTTTCATAAATCCACCTCCGCACACTTTCTGAATCAATCAGATTATCGCACGTTACACTGGCAGTGACTGGTTGTATGGCACCTAATTCCACACCACTAAGTTCAGGCATTTGGAGTAGTGCTCCAGCAACATAAGGCATGTAAACCTCGTCTCTGGGGCCATGATAGGTCACCTCTATTATTTGTCGATTGCGCATATGTGTAATTGCAAAAATATGTGGGTGCTACTTTATACAATCGTATTCTTAGGTCAAGCATAAACCCGGTCTATTTTTTTACGAAGCGCGTCGCTCCTACCTGCGCTGTGGGCATTACGAGCATCTGGTCGATGTTCACACTCTTCGGGCGAGAAAGGGCAAACACGATTGTTTCTGCGATATCGTGCGCGTAGAGTGGAGTAAATCCTTCGTATACCGTATCGGCCTTGGTCTTGTCTCCCTTGAAACGTACTGTCGAAAACTCGGTATCTACGGCGCCTGGCGCAATATCCGTTACTCGCACACCTGTGCCATGCAGGTCTTCGCGCAGTGTTTGGCTCAGCATTCTTACATACGCCTTGGTACCACAATATACCGAACCGCCTTCGTAGGCATCGTACCCGGCGATAGAGCTGATGTTGACGATGTGCCCTTGTGTACGCTTTAGAAAAGGAACGGCAAGTTGCGCGACACGCGTAAAGGCCTTGATATTGATATCGATCATCTGCTCAAAATCTGCCCAGTCGCTCTCGTCGATTGCAGCTTTTCCGAGCACGAACCCAGCGTTGTTGATAAGCCCGTCGATTTCAAAATCTTTGATCTCCGCGAAAAATCTCTCTATCGCACGCAAATCTCCTAAGTCGATTGTAAAGGGTTTTACTTCGATGCCATACTCGCGCTCTAATTCCGCTTTTAACTCTTCTAAACGTTTTGTGCGCCGCGCGAGCAGAATCAAACTCTTTTTTTCTTTCGCCAGTAATCGTGCGCATGCTGCGCCGATGCCCGAACTGGCGCCAGTGATGAGAAAGTAAGGCTGCTTTTGCATTGAATCTATTGTTCGAGCAAGAGTGTAGCCTACTCTTTACAGAGAACAAAACATCAATACCTGCAGTAACGTTTTTTCAGAAATTCCGTTAGAATCGGAGTTGATGACAACCACGCAAAAAACTATCGGCGAGTTGGTGCAAGATTTTTTGGTGTACCTCGAAGTCGCCAAAAACAGAAGCGAGCGTACATTACAAAACTATCGCCATTACCTGCGGCGCTTTGCTGTATTTAGCGGTGCAAAAAAAACGCCGCGAGATATCGACCAAAAACTGGTACAAGATTTCCGCCTTTTTCTCCATCGACAAACTCCTCAATTATCTATCAAAACCCAGCACTATCACCTTTGTGCACTCAGGAGCTTTCTGAAGTACCTGCAAAAAAACGACATCGAGACGATGGCAGCAGAAAAAGTTGATCTGCCGAAGCTGCCCGACCGGCAGGTAGAGTTTTTGACGAAAGAAGAATTGGATATGTTTTTTGAAAATCTACCGCGTGAATCGATTCTCGATGCGCGCAACTTCGCCATTTGCGAAACCTTGTACTCCACTGGGCTTCGAGTGTCTGAGTTGTGCGCCTTAGATAAGCCACATGTCAACCTGAAAACGCGGCAGTTTGCGGTGCGCGGCAAAGGCGGCAAAATGCGCATTGTCTTTCTCACCGACCGCGCGGTCGATGCCTTGCAGCACTACTTCGACAAACGTACCGACAACCTGGCTCCGGTTTTTATCAGTCACGCGCGCAAATCGCACGAGGCAATCGATGGTGAAAAGCGCCGCCTTACGCGAGCGGTTGTTGAAACTGTTGTGCGCGAAGCGGCGTTTCGCGCTGGCATCATTAAGCCGGTCACGCCGCACACGCTTCGCCACAGTTTCGCCACCACCCTGCTTGGTAATGGTGCCGATCTACGTGCTATCCAAATGATGCTCGGGCACAGCACTATCGCTACTACTCAGGTCTACACGCATATCACCGACAAAAACCTCAAAGAAGTGCACGAAAAGTTTCATCGGTAGCAATTTTTGCTTTCCCAGTTATTTTTGAGACCCCTGTTTCTCCTCCAAACTCACACCTGAGACAGGGGGGTGACGCAGTTTGGGTATATCGCTTGTTTTTGGCATCAGTTGTTTGCAGGGAAAAATCTCTCTTTCACGGGCAGACACATTGGCCTGTCCTTGCACTTGCAAATTTTGACTATTCCCGCAACAATAGTGGTGATGCTCACTCTCACCATCACCACAAAAGAAGCAACCGAACTCGTAGATATTACGAGCAATCTTGCCGAAGCGATTCGCAAAAATGCATGGCGCGAAGGCGTTCTCTGTATTTTTTGCCCACATACGACTGGCGGCATAACTCTCAACGAAAACTGGGATGCCGATGTGCGGCACGATATTCTCCTCAAGATCAACGAGGCGTTTGCCAATGACGAGCGCTTTCGCCATTTAGAAGGGAATTCCGATGCGCACATTAAAGCCTCACTCTTTGGTGCATCTGAAACGGTCATTGTGAGCGAGGGCAAACTGCAATTGGGAAAATGGCAGGGAATTTATTTTACCGAATGGGACGGTGCGCGCGAACGCGAAGTATATGTACAATTTATTCCATCGCAACCTGTATAATCCCGTAACAAGAGCGAAGCCGCGCAGCGTCGTTGCGCTGAACGACTGCAGCGGAGAGAAGACGCAATCCAAACGTAAACAATAAACCAAAACGGAAAATAGCAGACCTTTTTGACTATCTGTAGTATTTGGACGGTTAGATTGTCGCCTCGTCCCCTCAGCAAATTGAGGAACGTCTAAATTTGGTGAGAGGCTCCTCGCAAAGACGCTGCGCGTTTTGACACAACATCGCAAAAAATGGTATAAAAGAGATGTCTTTCGTAATTCGACATGAAAATCTTTCAAGCCCTTCTCTCTCGCACAGGCTTTCTGATGGGCGGCTTTGTTTTTGCCGTAGGCCTTAGCGCCGCGTATGCCGCCTGGGCACCGATTCAAAAAACTCCATTACAGCCGCTGTATGCGGATGACTGGAACACGATTGCGCATCACACCAGTAGCTGGGAGCGGGAAGGCACCTCTATTGCGCCGGGGGATAATATTTTTTTGAATACATCTGGGGCGATCGGCATCGGTGCCAATACGATATCGACCGGTCTTAAAGTCGATATCGAGGGGAAGGTCGGCGCTACGGAATTTTGTAATGCCGATGGAACGAATTGTATTCCGCAGACGGGTGTTGGCATTGTGCAAGGGGTGATTCCCGGAGGCGGTTTACGGATTGATGGAAACCGTGGATTAGGGCTGACCCTCACGGGATGCGTGAGCGGGCATGTACTCAAATTTGATGGTAGCAACTGGAGTTGCGCGACCGATAATGCCGGGCAGAGTGGAGCCGGCACGGTTACCAATGTCACCACAGGCTCTGGCTTGACCGGCGGGCCGATTATCGACAGTGGAACGATTGCCGTCAGTGCGCCGACCTGCGACCCTACTTCGCAAAAACTGGTCTGGAACGGCTCGGCCTTTAGCTGCGCGACCGATCAGGCAAACGCCTCACAGTGGGCGACCTCGGGCGCAAATATCTACTACCAATCCGGCAATGTCGGCATTGGCACTACCAACCCAGCAATGAAGCTTGATGTTGCGGGCAGTGTACGCGCAACCGAATTTCTCTACTCTAGCGACGCAAATCTGAAATCAAATATCGCCACGCTCAGCAACTCTGTCGAAAAACTGCAGGCGATCCGTGGCGTATCTTTCGATTGGAATGAGAGCGGTAAAGCGGATATCGGCGTTATCGCGCAAGAGGTAGAATCTGCCTTTCCTGAGGCAGTAATAACGGATGCATCGACTGGTTTAAAATCCGTCGATTACGCGGCGCTTATCGCACCTCTCATCGAAGCGGTCAAGACGCAGCAAGTCGAAATCGACACCCTGCAAGCTCAAGTAGAAGCGCTTTCTCAGTAATCCATGCCGAATCAAATCACCCGTTTTTGGCTGCTGCTTGCAATCCTTCTCTGCCCGATGAGTGCGTGGGCGCTCGATACGGTGGCGGATGGTTTTCGCGTGGATATTGGCATTAACAAAAGAGTCGATGCGCATGGCACCTGCCAAACGGTAGTAAATAGTGGTGCGAAGAATTATTTTATCCCGACGCGTACGGCAACCGAGTGGACGAGTTTTCGCAATGCCGCCAGTGGACTTAGCGGAGTTACTATGCAGAATTGTGCCGCATCGCCGACACCAACCCCGACCCCAACTCCAACTCCAACAACTACTGCACCGCCTGATCCATCACCGTTCCTTTCGCCTACGCCATCGCCAACAGGAATAGGGGCACCACCATCACCATCTCCTTTCTGTGCGCCAAATGCAGTGCAAGGCTGTGTGGGTGACGATGTCTATTGGTTCGACAGCTGTGGCACGCAAGGTGATTTTGTAGAAACCTGCGGAACCGGCCTCGTTTGTGAAGGCGGATCTTGTGTCGAAGATGAGGTTCCACCTCCACCACCTCCACCACCAGCATTTTAATAAGTCGTCAGCTTAAGAAATAAGTTTGTGAGAGACAGATGCAGGGTCACAATATTTTGTGCCCTTGATTTTATGGGTTTTCCTTGCTGATAGATTCCTTCTGAACACTGGTCATGGTGTCCCGGAGGGCACCTGAATCGATTGAATCTCATGCGCGGAGGAACAACGCCGGGGGTCTTCTGCGTGAGACTCCCTGGGCTAAAACGAAGAGAACCCCCCCTCGCAGGAATGATAGAAAGTAATTACTTCTCTCCTTCCTTTTTCGTCGATTTCTTGGTAGACTTCTTTTTTGTACTCGAAGCCTGTTTCTTATCTTTAAAAAATGCCTCGAACTCGTCTTTGTCGAGTGTCTCTTTTTTCATCAGTTCCGCGACAATCGCCTCTAACGTGTCTTTATTCTTTTCAACCATATCTACCGAACGCTTCAGGCAATCTTTCAGTGTCTTTTGTACAAAGGCATCGATCTTGGTCGAGTACTCTTCTGAAATCCCCTTCAACCCCATGTACTCATAACCGGCGTGGTCTTCGGCATCGGCGTAGCTTACGGGCCCTAGATCACTCATTCCATAGCGGGTCGCCATGGCGCGGGCAGTGTGCGAGGCACGGCGCAGGTCGTCACTCACGCCAGTTTCGTTCTCACCAAAAATCACCACTTCGGCGGCGTAGCCACCCATTTTTACGCAGATATCATCGAGGAATTTCGATTTCGAAACGGAATACACATCTTCTTCGGGCATGCTCCAGGTTACCCCTAGCGCCATACCGCGAGAGACGATCGTCACTTTATGCACGGGGTCGGCATGTGGCAGTAGATATGCCATCATCGCGTGCCCGGCTTCGTGATACGCCGTCTTCAGTTTCTGTTCCTTTTTCATGATGCGGCTTCTACGCTCTGGTCCGAGTGTCACTTTCTCTACCGATTTACTGAGGTCGGCTTGCGTGATGGTTTTGCGGTTTTCGCGCGCGGTCAAAATCGCTGCTTCATTCATCAGATTCTCTAAATCGGCACCACTAAAGCCAACGGTGATGCGGGCGATCTGATTGAGATCTGCACCTTTTACTATGGGTTTCTCTTTTGCATGTACGGCGAGTATCTCTTCGCGCGCTTTGATATCGGGCATGTCGATAACGATACGCCGGTCAAAGCGCCCGGGTCTGAGCAAAGCTTTATCTAACACATCTGGGCGATTGGTAGCCGCGATGACGATGACATTATTATCTTTTTCAAAACCATCCATCTCGGTAAGGATCTGATTCAAGGTCTGTTCGCGTTCGTCGTGCCCGCCGCTAAAACCGGCTCCACCACGTTGACGGCCAACAGCATCGATCTCGTCGATAAAGATGATTGCCGGAGCGTTCTTTTTTGCTTTTTCAAACAAATCGCGCACGCGGCTAGCACCCACGCCCACAAACATCTCGACAAATTCTGAGCCAGAAATCGACATAAACGGCACGCTTGCTTCGCCCGCAACGGCGCGAGCAAGTAGGGTTTTACCGGTTCCCGGAGGGCCGACAAGCAGAACTCCACGCGGAATCTTGGCACCCATCTGGGTATATTTTTTTGGATTCTTGAGAAAGTCTACCACCTCTACGAGTTCCTCTTTTGCCTCATGCGCGCCGGCGACATCATCGAACTTAGTTTTTTTGCGCCGGCGGTCGAACACTTTTTCTTTCGATTTGCCGAACGAAAACGGCCCGCCTGCGCTTTTGCTCATGCGGGTCATTAAAAAGATGATCACACCAAGGATGATGACAAAGGGCAAAATATCACCCGCAAGGCTTGCCCAAAAGCGCTGACTTTCGAGGCTGACGACCTCGACTGCGGTTCCACTTGGTGGGTCATTTAAGCCCATGTCTGCCAAAGAATCGGCAGACGAGCGCTTGGCGACATCGACTGTTGTTTCGGAGCCACGCGGCGTGCCGATCAAGTCTTCACCTTTTATCTGCACGAGTTCGTATTCGCCTTCTTTAAAATTACTAAGAAAAGCCGAAATCGGGAGCCCTTCTTCGGTCTTCTGGTCGTTTGGCTGCACAAAAATGCTCGACATTACGGTAAAGACAAACACGATGACAATCAGCAGAAACCAAGGTGATGGCCGCTTTGGCATTTGCATGTTTTGCTGCGGTTTTCGATTTTGCGTGGGCATAAAAAATCAGGAGGAAAAAAGAGGGAGGAAGCAAGGCGAGAAGTATTGTTTCATGATTCCAGGCTGCACGCAACGGGAAGTCGAGGATGAATCTTATTCGGTTGGGCTATGCCAGTTTTCGTTCTCGCTAAGAATGTTGGCAATTTGTTGCACACTTACACTAGGGTGCACACTGGCGATATTAGAGTAGTCAAAAATCGCTTGCAATGTAGTCATATCTAGTTTTTCTTCACCATCTCGGTTTTGTTTAAACGCTTCCATTATATTATTGGCCAATTCTGCCGGAGTCGAGCCGGTGGCAGAAGTAGATATATTGAAATTCATAGGGCGTCGACTACCAATTGCAGGTAGGTTAACAATGATATTTTGTGTTGCAGGCGAACTTGGTGGACTATCGGTATCCGTACCCAAAGCTTTAGAGGTTGCCGTTGCCCCAGGCACTCTTCTTGCCAATTCGGAGACCACGTCTCTTTGGTTATCTGTACGACTAAAAATCTGAGTGGCTTTATCCGCATCCATGCCGTGACCTATGAAATTCTCTCTATTGTAAGCACCTGTGCCACGTTGGTTCAAATCATTAATAATAGTTCTTATTGTATCTATATCTGTCGAGGATATTGCACTCTGTTGTTCGGCCGACAAATTAGGTCCGCCGTATAGTGAACGCGCGCGTTCTGCAGATGCATTGCGAATATTTGCCCCAATATTTCTAAGCCCCGTAAAATGATCCATCGGTGCGGTAGTATCGCTCACCCCAGATCTTACGGGAATCCATGGCAGGTACATGGGGCTTTTGGCAATAAATGCGCCAAGGCCTTCTACACCACCTTTCATCGATTCGATGGTTCCCTTCGTAAAGCCATCCATCTTTTGCGCAATGGTCATGGTCTGCCACAAAATGGCAATGGCGATGATGTACCACAGAAACTGTTGCAGATTATCTATACCAGGAAGACCGGTAATCATCTCGATTCCGTTCACCTCTGTAGTAAAGACTTCTGTCAGATCGACCTGCCCGCCCACGATCACCATCATCATACCAAGAACTAAAGGAAAACCCATCATCGCCGGTAAAAACGCGTAGCCGATAAAGCTAGAGAAGCTGATCTTATCCATACTTCCTTCGCCGCTCCCAATGGCGTCTTTTACTACCCACAATAGCACAAGCAGCGGCGAAAGCACGATGTGTATCCACAGCATGATCACTCGTTCGAGTAACACCAGCATCATTGCGCTAAAGACAACGATGAGGATGATCATCAAAAGAAAGACAAATATCGTATTTAGTGACAGATCCATCAGATTATCCACTGCACTATTGGTAAGTACCAGTTGGTGCACGTCGAGCAAGCCGAAGGCAAACAATGTAGCGATATTATTGCGACTGACCATGTCCCAATCGATCGGGTCTTCATAAAACTCAATGGTAAAGACACCGTTCGCGCAGGTGTTTGCTCCTGCCGCAGCCAATGCACCACCGGCAGCATCTGGTGTGGGAGTACCCGCACTTTGGCTAAAATTGAGCCTTTTTACCTCATACACGCAGCGCCTTGTGTTCGGGGGTAAAACGTCATCGCCTCCAAGACAAGGCGGTGGCTCACAATCTTCTATCAGTTCAAAACCATAATCCGGCATCGATGCCGGAATGGCATATACGACATGCGCTGCAACATTGGCGGCATCGAGCACGACACGCGCGCCAAACCAGGTGAAGTTAACGAGTACAACGGCAATTACAAATTTGGGCAATATCTGCCCGACCTTAAAACCGTCGCCTGCGCCCATAACGCCACCACCGGCGGTGATTACTGTCATAAAGGCGATTACGAGCAACACGATAATAAAAGCGTAATTCACCAGATCGCGCATGATGCGCCAAAAGTTATTAAGCAAGTTGGCAATGTCCACGCTGTCTGGATCATCATCCCCGGCATCGCCCATGATCAATTCGTTCCCCATTAATTCACCGATCAGCACGGCTTCGAACGAGACGATGGCAACAAAAATGTGATTTACAAACGAAGCCAGCTGCGAAAAGCTTTGCGCTATTTCTGAAGGTTCGTTGTTTGAAGGCGGTGGTTTACATTCCCCCCCTTGTATAGTCGCTCCATTAACGCCCTCAAGTTCGCAAGAGGCACCTTCTTCTTGAGCATAGACTGAGGTCGTCCACATTCCATTTTCTGCAAGCTGCGAGAGCGATGGCCCCAAAGTAGCAAACAGCAGCGCGATTACAAAGAGCATCACCCCACTTTTTCGCATAAAAGTTTTGCGCCAGTCAGACCATGTTTGGCGCAGAGTGTTTCCCGATTGCTGTTTTTGTGTTGGCATCAAGGTATTCTAGCAAAAAAGACAGAAAAAAAGAACTCTTTACGAAAGCAGGGTGACCGTACTCAGGGTACCCAGACCTGCTCCAACGATTTTGCAGAGTTTAAGCGCTGCACCACTGGCTTGGGTGGTGTCGGGTGACGGTCTGGCAAGGCGTATACGGCGCTCTTTTTCTGCTTGCCGTTTGGCATATTCTTGCAAGCGCTTTGTCATTTTCTCATGTTCTACCTGACGTTGATGTGCTGCGGCTTCGCGCATTGCTAGGCGCTCGGCTTGATTTATTCCACGCTGCTTGCCTTCTTTTTCTCTTGCGCGAACGGCGGCGATAAGCTCCGAATTTTCTTCGTAGCCTTGCTCGTCGCGATTTGCGACGCGACTTTCGGTCGCTGCAGGGCAGCGCTTGCGTACGCCAAGCAGGTATCCTGCTACGGTGCCCGCCACAAGTGAGTTTTGGTTGTCGGCGTTAGCGAAAGATATCTGAGAATAGTATTTGAGTTTATTCGTTTTCTCCAAATCGCTCGCGATAGCGAAACTGTTCCAAAGCCGTTCGTCGATGGAGATTTGTGCTGCTGCTGCCATCACTCGCTGGCGATAGAGTGGGCTTTCGCGTTCTGTGCCAAAAGCGCGTTGCGGATCGTGCGCTGCAAAGTACATCTTTTTTTCATCAGCAATGATCTGTTGCATACGACCATACGCGATTTTTGCCGCATCGATGACCTGCAGTTGCTCATGCGGATGCATGAGTGTAGGTGGCATAGTGGCAATGCGCGCCGCCATAAGGGCAGTCCATTCGAGTTCCTCTACATCTGTGGTTTTGAGTGCCCCGCCCGAAGCTTCGATCTGGTTCCGCCAGAGCGCGGCGCTTTGTTCAAATGAGGTATCTGCCGTTTGGTTTTGTTGGGTAGGCATGGTTTACTCTTCAGAAACAGACCGGCGTTCGTTCATAATCGCTGCGACGTGTAAAAACACCTGCTCTAATTCGTGCCCTTTTATGTTTTTGTCGTAGAGAAATTTGATCGCCAGATAGCGTCGCTCGTTTGCACCTTCCTCGTCAGTAAGATGGTGTACATCTTCTGGCCGAAGTTTTACCCCCATAATGCCAGAAAAGTCGGTTTTTCCTTCCGAAAGGTCTTCTCCTACCAATTCATCTGGTGAAATCTGATAGTGGAATTTTCCGAATAGCACTGGCCCGTCGCGGGCAATTGGCGTCTCGCCGGTATATACTTCGTCTTCTTGCTCGGCCTGGTCTTGTGCTTTGCGTAATCGCTGTTGATGTTTCGCTTTTTGCTTTTGGGCGGCATAAAAGGCGCGCCTGCCCGCTTGGCTTAGATCGAGCTTGCGAAACAATTCCTGTTCGCGTGGTTCTGCCAAGTCATCGAGAATACCACTTTCTTTAAAGCGAATCGAGTCGAGTAGGTTTTTCACGCGGTGCTCCGGATTAAAGAATGTGTCGACAGCGTTTTCTTTCAGTCCGTAATAGCCTGCGCCCATACTGGCGGCACCCGCAAGTATGTATGGGTTCTCCCAATCGCCGTTTTGAATTGCGATTGCCAGGTTTGCAAGCATGGTTCCGCCACCGGCGACAATAGCGAAGAGAGAAGCAATTCCTTCGGTCGAGAATATTTTATTTAACATACTGCCGGCTCTTTCGTAATTCTCGGGCGTAAAATTCAACTTCTCTCTTTCGGTAGTTGTAAAGCCGCTGGTCACGATTTCTTCTGCCAATTTATTGAAATCGATTTCGGTGTGGTACTCAAGGAGATCATCTGCCTTCTGCGCCAGTTCGTAGGAAGCGATCTGGTAGAGTGAACCGTCTTCGAGTAGTTCGGTGATTTTGCTATCGCTCCATTCCTCTTCTTGCGACCAATTTTGCGCGCGCTTCTGCAATTTTGATGGTGAAAATTCATTCTCCCTATCTTCGTACAGAATATTCTGGACTATCTCATACACCGCTGCGATTTCTTCGGGATCAGTTGTTACGCCGTTACCTGCGACATAGGCTCCTAACAGGCTGAGGCGTTCGTCATCCATTTTGCCGGCGAACATATCTTTTTTGATACCGGTGATTATCGTCCGCAGCCGGTCAGGTACATCGATTATTTTTGTTTCAACAGCCGCGACTTCGTGCAGGCGTTCGTTTTCGGCCTCTTCCACTTCTGGATCGATTTCAAACTGTGATTGCAAGCGAGGGTCCGACAGCGCTATCTGATTGATGCGTTGAATAAGAATGCCCGGATCCCGTTCGAGAACTCGCGAAGTGACCGTTGCCAATGTTACCAGTTGTGAATAGGCGAATATACGATCTTCAAGCGGTATCTCATTTTTTTGCTCGATTTCTTCCATCTGTGCCAAAATTTCTTCAAGCCGACCGGGATTGCTGTCATCACCTAAAAATTCATTTGCAAACGTAATCAGTTTTGGGCCGTCGCGAAAATTGAGCGGTTTTTCTATTACTTCTGCCGCATCGAGATAATTGAAAATGCTTTGAGTATCACGGTCTACCAGCTCTATCTCATAGATACGCTGCATTGCATCATTCGAAACTTGGTGCGAATATTCATAGTCAAAGAGTTCTTTATCGGCAACCGGCATCGGCTGGGCGATAAATTCCTCCAGTATTTTTGATTCTGGATCGCGCTGTTTTTCATGCCAGGCGTCGATAAAATCTTTTACCCGTTCCTGTAAATACCTAAGGCTACCGGCAGCTTCGACTTCTACGCTTTCGCGCAACATGTCGAGCCGTGCCCGTGCTTCGGAGTCTTCTGGTTGTTGATCTAGTTCTTCAAGGCGCGCGACGATTTCACCTCTTTTTTCAGCGATAATGGCCGATAGCGGCCCCAAAATTTCTTCTGCTCCATCAGTAATATCGTCTCTAAGATTGGCAGTGATTTCATCTTCGGTCAGGGGTTTTATGATTTCGCGCCAAGGCGGAAAATCGAACACCAATTCATATGCATGACCTTGGTATTCATCGCTTTCTTCTTCCCACGGTGAACTTTTTAGCTCGTTGTAGACCCGTTGGCTGACCTCAAAGCCTTCACCCATCAGAGCTTACACACACGAATGATCTTCTCGATAACGGTTTCGGTACGGTCGGTCTGCTCGTAAATATGTGCGCTTAAAAAGCTGCGCACTTCAGACGGATCCTGATCGCCAAGCTGCAAAGTGACTTCGCGCACCAGACCAGATTTCGCATAAAAATTTACTGTGCGCATGTCGTTATCCGGATCGAAGATGATCCAAAAACTGTCGAGATCGGGATACGAATAAAACCTGCCGTCGGCAAGAATCCCATTGGTGGTAATGGCGATTTCAACGCTTTTCGGTTTTTCTTTATGTGTCAGAAAATATATGCCCGCAATCAGAATCACGACGATAGCAAAGGGATAGGCATCTTGCCAGATCGACCAGGCAATCAGCATTACGGCCAGTACCCCTGCCGCCAAAAACCAGTTGGGCCCGCGGTCGACCTCGCGAAATTCTGGAGCCTGCCAGGTGATGACAGTAGATCCGTAGTTAAACTCTTTGCCATCTTTCGATTTGGCAGTGGCTTTTTTCTGTTTCATGTGGGTTTGATATTATCTCTTGATTATCGCAAAAAACGGACTTTTTTTCAAGCGAAAGAGAGTGTCACTCCGGCTTGAACGGATTCGGTTCGGTGTTCCTCTCTCTTAAGGTAAGAGAGACTAGGTGAGGTCGATAGATAAAAAAACGACCCCCTACAACACCCCCTATCTCCCATTCGACAAGCTCCCCTCGAGCATGCTCGGGGCAGGCAGGGTCTGCGACAGGAGGAGAGGAATCGCAAAAAAGCGTTTGCATTTCTTTCCGTACTTGCCGTAGTTTGGTGATGCTTTTCTTTTTGGTATACCAAAATGACCTATACTTGGAACTTTACACCGCGCCCGTATTCTGATGACGAAGCTGGCGACCTGCTCGCAAACGTGGTGAGCCCACAAACTGCCGACTGGCACTACAACAAGCATCATCAGGGCTATGTTGGTGCTCTGAATGCGATTGAAAAAGGCCTCGCTTCTGCCAGTAAAGATGGCGTTAATGGCAACTACGCCGAGTATGCTGAGCTGAAACGCCGTCAGCCGTTTAACCATGCTGGCACCGTGCTGCACGATGTGTATTGGAGCAACCTCGGCGGCGATGGCGACATCAGCAACGCACCAACCGTAAAAGCGGCGATCGAGAAACAGTTCGGATCCTTCGACGCCTGGCGTGAAGATTTCTTTGCCACTGCGATGAGCGCCAAGCTAAGCGGGTGGGCAGTGCTTACAGTCGATCAGCTCTATTCTGAACGTTTTCTCAATATCCTCGTCGACGAGCACCAGAATGGCGCTATTTGGGGCGGTATCCCCCTTGTTGCCGTCGACATGTTCGAGCATGCCTACTACCACAAAGATGGCCCGGCGCGCCCGACCTACATCAACAACTTTATCGACGCGATCCATTGGGGCCGAGTGGAAGAGATGTTTAAGAAACATTGCGCTTAACTTTCCCCCTAGAGAGGGGGAGTCGGAGGGGGGAGAAATTACTCACCGGCGGAGTCTCTAACGCAGACTTCCGCTGTTTTCGGTGATTGGCTACTCACTGAACATCAGGGTCGTCTACGAGAGAATCCGATGGTAAACAGTTACCATAATACACTCTGGGGTATATTGTGAAGTCGAATCACACATTGTAGTGGCGACCCTTGTGGTCGCCTATTGTTTCTTAGGCAGACACAAGGCCTGCCACTACAAACTCTTGCATGCGAAGAATTTTTTGCATGCCAAACTTCTCTTCGCTATGCCATAGATTTTGCTACAACAAAACATTCTCGTTGTTTCAACAAGCCGTTTTTTTGTGTTGTACGACCATCGCCAGAAAATAAGCCAAATAATGCATTCGCGAAATGATTGCATTTTGGATGAAAACACAATATATTGAGATTTGTATCAGAAAAAACCACAACATCTAGTGAATGTGGTTTTCATGCAACACTCAGGGATTTTCCCACTATTTCCTCTTTCTGCTCCTCATCATGGCTCTGCACAAAATCCAAAAACGTAATGGTGCGATCGTCGACTTTACCCCCGAAAAAATCGAAAGGGCGATCTTTGCCGCCGCTAAATCGGTCGGCGGACACGATCAGCATCTAGCAGATGAGTTGACGCAAAAGGTAGAGGTTGTTTTGGAGGCACAATTCAAAGACGCCATTCCGAGCGTAGAAGAAGTGCAAGACACGGTAGAAAAAGTACTGATCGAAGAAGGGCATGCGCAAACAGCGAAGGCTTACATCCTCTACCGCGAGCGCCGTGCTGAGATTCGCGAAGATAAAAAAGTGGTGGTCGAAGTCGAAAAAACGATGGACGAATATCTGCGCCAACTTGACTGGCGGGTAAATGCCAATAGCAATCAAGGCTACAGCCTTGGTGGGATGATTCTGAACACTGCCGGAAAAGTCACCGCCAATTACTGGCTCAGCCACATTTACCCGCGCACAGTGGGCGACGCACACCGCAATGGTGACTACCATATCCACGATCTTGACATGTTCAGCGGCTACTGTGCCGGTTGGTCGTTGCGCGCGCTTCTCGAAGAGGGCTTTAACGGCGTACCGGGCAAAACCGAATCTGCGCCACCTAAAAACCTCTCATCTGCCGTGTCGCAAATGGTCAATTTTCTTGGCACCCTGCAAAACGAGTGGGCGGGGGCGCAAGCCTTTAGCAGCTTCGATACCTATCTCGCGCCGTTTGTAAAAAAGTTCTCACTCGAAATCGAACAAGAACTCGAAGAAGCAAATGCCTCGTTTCTCAATGATGAAGCGCGCCAGGCGTTTATCGACGATAAGACCTACAAATACGTGCATCAAAATATCCAGAGTTTTGTCTTCAACCTCAACGTGCCGAGCCGTTGGGGTACGCAAACGCCATTCACCAATATCACGTTAGACTGGACTGTGCCCGAAGACCTGCAAGATAAGCGCCTGAAAATGGGCGGCGAATTTTACCCATACACGTTTAAAGAATTGCAGAAAGAAATGGGCATCATCAATAAGGCCTATATCGAGGTGATGACGGCGGGCGACGCCTGCGGGCGCGTATTTACTTTTCCGATCCCTACCTACAACATTACGCCAGAGTTTAATTGGGATGACCCGAACACCAAACTGCTCTTTGAGATGACAGCGAAATACGGCATGCCCTACTTCCAAAACTTCCTCAACAGCGACATGAAGCCCAACCATGTGCGCTCGATGTGCTGCCGTTTGCAGCTCGACCTTAATGAACTCTTGAAGCGCGGAAACGGCCTGTTTGGTTCCGCCGAAATGACCGGTTCGATCGGCGTCGTCACAATTGCTGCCGCCCGTATCGGCTACACTTGCAAGGGCGATAAAAAGGCCTTCCTCGAACGCATTGAACACCTAATGGAACTCGCCAAGACCTCGCTCGAGATCAAACGCACCGAGATTCAAAAATGGATGGACCGCGGCCTTTTCCCTTTTACCAAACGCTATCTCGGTACGCTCCACAACCACTTTTCGACCATCGGTATTAATGGCATTAACGAGGCGATTCTCAATTTTACCGACGGCAAACACGATATTGCCAGTCGCGAGGGCCAGGCGTTCGCGCAAGAAATCCTCCTCTTTATGCGCCAAAAATTGACTGAATACCAGAACGAAACTGGTAATCTTTACAACCTCGAAGCGACACCGGCAGAGGGAACGACCTATCGCTTTGCCAAAGAAGACCGCAAGCGCTATCCGGACATCATGCAGGCAGGAACGGAAGAAGCACCATACTACACGAACAGCTCTCAGCTACCGGTAGAGTATACCGACGATGCTTTTGAAGCCCTCAAACTGCAAGACCCTCTGCAAACGCTTTATACCGGCGGGACCGTGCTTCACCTCTACATGGGTGAGCGCATTTCAGATGCCACAGCCTGCAAAAAACTGGTACGCACAGTACTCACGAACTTCCGCTTGCCATATATCACCATTACGCCAACGTTCAGCATCTGTCCGAAACACGGCTACCTGAGTGGTGAGCACGACTTTTGCCCAAAATGTGATGCAGAGATTGGCTACACGGGTGCAGATATTGATGAGGAGTTGCGGTCTGCTTATGTATCCGAAAAAGCCGATCGAATGCAAAATGAAGAATTAAAAATTAAGAAATGTATGCATACAGTCAGCTCTTCCAAAGATTCATGAAAACGAAGCAAGAGAATATTATCTGGGATACGTCATATAACTTTGCTTTGCGAATAGTGAAGCGCGCACGTCATTTGATTACTGATAAACAAGATTATGTTCTCTCGAAGCAAATCTTAAAAAGCGGTACTTCGATGGGTGCCAATATCGAAGTAGCAATAGGTGGGCAATCAAAAAAAGATTTTGTGGCTAAAATTTTCAGCTCTTACAAGGAAGCTCGTGAGACCAATTACTGGCTCATGCTTTACAGGAATTCTGAAATAATTGAAAATAAATTAGCAAATTTACTGCTTGATGATTGTGAAGACACATCCAGATTATTGCCGAAATTTAATTTACAACAAACCAAAGTTTCTAATTTGTAATTCGTAATTTTTCATTTTTAATTTACCACATGTCTCAATCTACTGTTTCTCCAGCCACGACCGGTGGCTGCACTACTCAAGATCTTGCCGATCAGCGCACCCGCTGCGAAGTATGGACGCGAGTAATGGGCTACCATAGGCCAGTGCAAAATTTTAATGTCGGTAAAAAGGCCGAGCATTATTCGCGCACGCATTTCCGCGAAGCGTAAAACCCCTCTCCTGAGGTAAGAGAGGCTGGGTGAGGTCGAATCCTGACCCGCAACCCCTCTTCAACTCCCCCTAACTTAGGGGGAGAATAATCGCACTCCATTACCAAACTTGTTTCTCAAATCACATGAAAGCAACACTCTTCACTACCACGACGTGCCCAAAGTGTCCGGCATTTAAGCACTACATCAGCCAACATGTGCCGTTTGGCGTGCGTGTGCTCGACGAGCGCGAACCTGATTTTCGCGATTTGGCAGGGCAATTTGGCGTGTCGTCCGCGCCGACTTTGATTGTTCAAGACGGGCAGGGGAAAGAACTCCTGCGCACTTCTGAAGAAAGTGAGGTCGCCGCGTTTCTCGCTACGAAATGATAATCGCCGGGCTGCAAAGATTGACGTTGCTCGATTACCCTGGGCACACCGCCTGCACAGTGTTTTTAGCGGGCTGTAATTTTCGCTGCCATTATTGCCACAATCCTGAACTGGTGTTGCCGGAGTGCATTCAAGAACAGCAGCAGTACTTTATTGACGAAGGCGAGTTCTTTGCTTTTCTCGAAGAACGCCAGGGTTTGCTTGAAGGCGTGTGCGTGACCGGTGGCGAGCCGACTATTCATTCAAACTTGCGCGATTTTTTGCGCCGCATCAAAGTGATGGGGTTCAAAATCAAGCTTGATACCAACGGCAGTAGCCCCAAAATCCTTGAGAAGATTATCGATGAAAAACTGGTCGATTACATCGCCATGGATGTGAAAGCCGCGCCAGAAAAGTATCACGAATTCGTCGGCATCGAAGCCGACACCGATGCTCTCCGTGAAGCAGATCGCACCTCGAACATCGAGCATTCGCGTGATCTGATCATGAATGCTGGCATCGACTACGAATTTCGTACGACATTGGTAGAAGGCTATCACGACGAAAGCGAATTTTCTGCCATTTGTGAATTTATCCGCAATGCGGAACGCTATTATCTGCAAAGTTTTCAAAGTGGCCAGGGCTGCCTGAACCCGATTTGGAATCAGTATTCTGGGCTCTCGGATTCCACTCTTGAAGAGTATCGTCAGAAGGCCGGCAAGTGTGTAGCTTTTTGTGGAGTGCGAACATGAATATGTGAAAAAAAAGGAGCGGGACTCATGGCGCCGAGCCTCCCCCTCTTGGAGGAAAAGGGGGATTATGGGGGAGTTCCGATGAAAAAAGTAAACGCGGATGCAAGTCATAACTCCTTCTGCACATCCTCTTATCTTAAGAGGAAGAAGAGAGATGCTGCGTACCTTGTTATAAAGCCACTCATCAGAAGAAATATTTCCTTAATAACACTTTTGTTACTTCAACAAGTCGAAATTTTGTGTTGCCCAAGAATCTGTTGGCAGCAAGCCATTTAGGTATACCAAAATAGACTTGTAATTTTCGATAAAACACAATATCTTGATGTTTGTTCCCTAAATAAACACAACATATAGTTTTTTCTCTTTTCAGACTTCTTATGCCGAGCCCCGTGATCTCCTACACGATTCAGAAGCGCAATGGTTCCCTGACGGAATTCGACGCCAGCAAGATCGAACATGCCATTTCGAAAGCCGCCTCTTCAGTGGGCGAACTCGAGGCAGACTTGCCAAAATACTTGGCAGAAAAAGTGCTTCGCCTGCTCGACGAAAATTATTTTCAACCCGAAAAACCACTTTCTGTCGAAGAAATACAAGATATCGTCGAAATCGTACTCATGCGCAGTGGGCAGCTGAAAATCGCAAAAGAATACATCCTCTACCGCGCCGAGCATAAAAAAATCCGTGAGAAAAAGCAGGAAGAAGTTCAAGAAAAAGTGAAGCACAAACAGTTCAACGTGCTCGATGAAGAAGGGAAAGAACACGTTTTCGATCCGCAAGAATGGGAAGACAAGATCAGCTATTTAAGTAGTGACTTGCCGCGCATCTCGCCGCCACTTATTTTAGAAGAAGCCGTTAAGCTGCTCTATGATGGCATGCGCCAGAGCGAACTACCGATGGCGATTCTCAATGCCACGCGTACGCTGATCGACCAGCACTACGAATACAGCTACCTTGCCGCCCGTTTACTCTGTGATCAGATCAAGCACCGCGTGCTCGAGAACGAAGACGAACAAGCCGAGTTTAGAAATTACATTCAAAAGGGAATCCAATTCGAACTCTTAAATCCAGAACTGGCCGAGTTCGATCTTGATAAGCTCAGTAGTGCCATCGATAATCAGCGCGACAATCTCTTCCAGTATCTGGGCGCACGCACGATCGCCGATCGCTATTTGCTGAAAACGCCCACCTATCCGCAACAGATCTTCGAACTGCCGCAATGGATGTGGATGCGCGTGGCAATGGGACTGGCTCTTGAGGAAGACAAGCGCGAAGAGCGCGCGATCGAGTTTTACAATGTGCTCTCGCAATTCCTCTTTGTCTCGAGCACACCCACGCTCTTTAACTCGGGAACCACACACAGCCAAATGAGCTCGTGCTACCTGAACATGGTCGAAGACTCGCTCACCGGTATCTTTAAATCATACGGTGATGTTGCGCAACTGAGTAAATTTGCCGGCGGTATCGGCACCGACTGGACGAACGTACGCGCTACCGGAGCAATGATCAAAGGCACCAACGGTGCTAGCCAAGGGGTGATTCCCTTCGTAAAGATATTTAACGATGTCTGCCTCGCGGTAAACCAAGGGGGTAAACGCAAAGGCGCGATGGCGGCCTATTTAGAAGTATGGCATGCCGACGTGGAAGAATTTATTGAACTGCGCAAAAACACGGGTGATGAACGCCGCCGGGCACACGATATCCACCCCGTGCTCTGGATTCCTGACCTTTTCATCAAGCGCGTGATGGAAAACGGCGAATGGACATTGTTTTCACCAAGTGATGTACCCGAACTTCATGATCTATACGGCGCGAAGTTTGAAGCAAAATATAAAGAATACGAAGCGAATCCGCCGCGCAGTGCGCGTAAAGTGAAAGCCGCCGACATCTGGCGTAAATCACTCACCATGCTCTACGAAACCGGGCATCCGTGGGTGACCTTTAAAGATCCTTCCAATATCCGTTCACCGCAAGACCATGTAGGCGTTGTCCATAACTCTAACCTCTGTACCGAAATCACCCTTAACGATTCTGCCGATGAAACTGCAGTCTGTAACCTGGGTAGCCTCAACTTCGCCAACATGGTGAAAGACAAGCAGCTCGATGAAACCCTTATCCGCTCGACCGTAAAAACGGCGATGCGCATGCTCGACAACGTGATCGACATCAATTTTTATCCGACGGTCGAGGCAAAAAACAGTAACCTTCGCCACCGCCCAGTGGGCCTGGGTCTGATGGGCTATCACGACGCTCTCTATAAATTGGACATCGATTTTGCCAGTGACCGCCAAATCGAATTTGCCGATGAATCGATGGAAACGATTTCGTACTACGCGATTCTCGCAAGTGCTGAATTGGCTGGTGAACGCGGCGCATATAGCAGTTTTAAGGGTAGTAAATGGGATAGAGACCTGCTCCCGGTCGATACGCTCGAACTGCTCGAAATGGAGCGCGGCGTGCCACTCACCATCCCTAAAACCGGCAAGCGTGATTGGCAACCGGTGCGCGACATCATTAAGAAAAATGGCATGCGCAACAGTAATTGTATGGCCATCGCTCCTACGGCGACCATCAGTAACATCGCTGGGTCGATTCCGTGCGTCGAGCCGATCTTCAAAAATATCTACATGAAAGAAAATCTCTCGGGCAACTTTGTCGTCATCAATAAATACATGATCGACGATCTCGAAGAAGTGAACCTGTGGGATAAAGACACCCTCTCTCGCATCAAGGTGAACAACGGCTCGCTGGCCGATGTTGATGGTATTCCCGCGGAGCTGAAGAGAAAATATCTCGAAGTCTTCGAAATCGATTCGCGTTACGTGATCGAAGCTGCAGCTCGTCGCCAGAAGTGGATCGACCAAGCGTGCTCTACCAATATCTTCCTCAAGACCACGAGTGGAAAACTGCTCAGCGAGACCTACATGAATGTCTGGAAAATGGGGATGAAAACGACCTACTACCTACGTACGCTCGCTGCCAGCCAGGTGACAAAAACGGTAGAGATCAAAGAAGCGATTAAAAAGCAATCGCCAGGTAAGAGCCCAAGTATGATGCAAGAATCTGCCCCTGCCGTGGCTTCGGTCGGCGCGGCGGCGGCTCCGGTCTCTGAAAAACCTATTCCCGTTATGGCAACCGCAGAACCAGAGAAAAAGCTCTGCTCGATTTTGGATCCGGATTGCGAGGCATGCCAATGATAAGTGGTGAGTGGTAAGATGTTATTACTCACCCCCTTGAGAGGGGGAGTTGGAGGGGGTAGAAATTTGACTCAATAACTTTTTTCATGACTCTAATTACGAAAACTACGGCACTTGTAATTGCAATGGTTCTGTTGGCTGCCTGTTCTTGGCAGCCTCAAGTGGAATTATATGATGAGACAGAAAGCAATACACCCCTTTCTACTCCCGCTGTATCAGTTTCTACACCCACGCTTCCACCAAACGAATCGCCAATTACAAGTGCAGCAGTTGCTGAAAAGAATAAATTCTTGAACGTGCTGACCTTGAAGTGTGCAGAGAATGCATCTAAATACCGTGATACATTAAGATTTCCCGGTGACGACTATAGATCATATTTTAATGCTGATAAGAGTATGTGCTATTTAGAGAACTTTGCAGCAACGCCATCACTTAGAAACGGAGAGCCTGGCTTTGGTGTAATAACTTATTCAATTTATGAAGTCTATGATAATGGAGAGGGTGAACAGATTCATTACTACTCCTTTGATGTCGATACATTAGAACCAGTATTTACAGAAATAGATTATGAAAGTTGGCGAGAAATCGAGCTTGAATTGATGGGTTCCCATTTTGAATAAATTTTCTCTTTCTATTCTCTCATGTCCCAAAAAACTATCACTTACGACCCCAATGCCGAGCCGACTGCGGCTCGCATCAACAAGCGCCGCGTTATCAACGGCGAAGACGATGGCCTAATGCAAGTTTCGCCGCTCAAGCACCCGTGGGCGCAAGAGGTGTTTAAAACGATGCAAAAAAATAACTGGATGCCCGAAGAAGTGCCAATGGGTGAAGATGTCGAGCAGTGGCGCAAAGACGGCTTTCTCACCGAAAACGAACGTCGTGTCTTTAAACGCGCTTTGGCGTTTGTCTCGAACCTCGATGGCATTCAGACCGAAAATCTCACTACTAACATCGTGCGTCAGGTGACCTCGCCCGAAGTCAAGCTTGCGCTGGTGCGCCAAGCGTACGAAGAAGCATTGCACGTGCACAGTTATGCCACCATGATCGAAGCGCTCGGTTTTGATCCTGACGAAATCTATGGCATGTACAAAAGCGACCTCGAGCTCTATGAAAAAAATAAGTACGTCCTTGATTCATTCAGCCATATCGCGAAAATGGATTTTGTAACCGGCACGCCACAAGCCGACCAGGCTTTTCTTGAAGGTTGCATGGCCAACATCGTACTCGAAGGCATTTACTTCTACAGCGCATTTCTTGTCTTTTACGTGCTCCGCCGCAACCAGAAAATGCCCGGTAGCGCGCAGATGATCCAGTTTATCAACCGCGACGAAGACATGCATTTGCGTCTGTTCATCCACATGTTCAACACCATCAAAGAAGAACAGCCAGAATTGTGGACAGACGAAATGAAAGACCGCTCCACCAAAATCGTCATCGGTGCCTATGAACACGAACTCGACTGGGGAAAAAGTTGTATTAAAGAGGGGATACTCGGTTTGACACCCGAGAACATGGAGCAGTATCTACAGTTCGTAGCTGATACCCGCCTCAAGCAAGTGGGTTTGCCAAAGCATTTTAATGCGACCAATCCGTTCCCGTGGATCGATGAGATCACCCAGAACTCGATGATTGAAACGAATTTCTTCGAGGGCACCGTGCGCGAGTATTCTACCGGGGCGTTGGAGTGGTAAGAGTCAGCAAGAAGCAAAGAGGCGAGCGTCATTCGAATTTCCTCTTTCGCCAAGGCTTCGGCGGACAGGTGTTCGGAATCGGGAGAAACAAACAAGGGAGCAATTCGTAAGGAGTTGCTCCTTTTTCTTATCCTCGGTTTGAAAAATTTAATACCACCTTTCCTACAATAATCAGGTTGATTACGTGGCGTAGCTCAGTTGGTTAGAGTGCGGCGTTTGGGACGCGCCCCGACCACTGCCAAAAAGAAAATCAATTGGCTGTATGCATATGCACATCTTGTTGCGGGTAGGGAATTGAAATGCCGGCTTTATCCATTGCTTTCTTGACCTCTTCGGTTTTATCAAAAAAGAACCCCCAGTAATCCGCCGATTTAACCCAGGCGCGCACTGTAAAATTTACCGAGCTGTCGGCCAGTTCGCCGACTACGATTTGATTGGTCTTATCAGTCAGCACGCGTTCGTCCTCCATTATCACTTCTTGAAATAACTTTCTGGCTGCGTCGATATCGTCGTTGTAGCCGATGCCAAAGACAAAATCTACCCGGCGTGACTCTTCTGCTGAATAGTTGACCATCGAGCCGGTCGAGAGGCTGCCGTTGGGAATAATGACGGTTTTATTATCTGGCGTCTTGAGAATGGTGTTGAAGATCTGGATTTCGGCGACCGTTCCACTAAAGCCCTGTGCTTCGATAAAATCACCTATTTTGAAAGGCTTAAAAATAAGGATCATCACTCCGCCGGCAAAATTCTGCAGCGTGCCCGAAAGTGCCATACCAATGGCCAGACCCGCCGCACCCAATATAGCGATGAATGAAGTGGTCGCCACGCCAATCATCTGAATGACGCTGACAAACAGTAACACTTTGAGTACCACCGAAAACAGGCTTAGAAGAAATCCCTCCAATGCCGGATCGAAACTCTTGACATCGAATAAGCGCTTTAACATTTTTCGTAGAAGGGCAATGACCCATAAACCGATGATTAGTGTGACAATCGCCATCAGCATAGCAGGAAGATACTCCATAGCGAGTTCACGTCCGTGCAGCAGATAGTATTCCAAATCGCCCATTATTTTGGTTGTTGTATCGGATGTTGAGTTCATGTGGCAGAAAAAAGCAAGCGCTGCAAAATCTAGCACCTTGCTGATAAAGTAGCAAACAGCACATATATATATTAAAAAGGCTCCTTACACAATCAATCTCATCCGTTGTGGATAAACACCACCGCACCTCAATGTTTGCAATGCGCGGCATCAGCATCGTAGTAGAGTAAGGCACAATGCCTGCATTTGTAATACACCTTGCGCGGGCGAAAATATTGGTGGCGATTTTAAAGAAGATACCAACGCCAAACACCATGATGATGGTTGCAAGAATCTTGCTGTCTTGTCAGGTGGTCGTAATATCACCAAAACTAGTGGTCGTCAGTGGCGATACAGTAAAGTAGAGCGCATCGACATAGATGTTGATCTCGGGGTTTTTCTTGCTGAAAGCCGAAGACGACCGAAGTAAATACAAAGATAAAAGCGAGGAAGTTGACGAGTGAAACAATCAGGTTTTTATTGCGGGCAAGCCCTATACTAAATTCGAAGAATTCATCCAATGCGCGATACGACCGCAGAATACGAGCTGCCAAAAGGACATGCAAAAAAATGTGGTCTTCAATAGTAAAGCGGAGAAAGATCGCGATTAAAGATAAGACGTCGATCACGAGCATCCAGGTAAAAAACTTGCGGTAGGCAACCTGAGGGACAAGGTAAAGAAAGCCGCGCTCCAACAAAAATAAGACCCCGTAAAGCAATTTAATCTACTGTTTCTTGGAAAAAAGAACTCTAAAAACAGTAGAAGTGCAAGGCTGTAATTCGCAATCACAAAAGTTCGGCGAACCTTACGGCGATTTTCTTTTCTTGCTTAGCTAAGAATAGTTTCTTTTGCCGTTGACACTTTTTTTAGTAGTTGGCATTTTTTGATTCCTTCAGTGATGAATACTGATACTTTTTTGATGGTTTTCGCTATTTATTTCAACACTTGCGTGTTGATCATATGTCGCTGACAGCGGTTTCACCAATGGTAAAATCGGCCGAAATCGGTGCCAGCCCTGCTTCGGACGCCTGCAGGGTTACACGATAGTTGCCTGTGGGCCACTCAGAGTCGAGCTTAGACAGCGACGAAGTAAGAATCTGTGATGGATGTTGTGAAGTGATTTCGAAGCGCTTGATCGGCCTATAATCTTCTCCGTTTTCTGCATAACTCCATAAAAATATTACTGTTGAATCGGTCGGAAGATTACTCGTAATCGTGCTGGCAAAAATTTCTGGCGTTTCGGTAGTAAATTCTACACCATGCGTGAGGCAACGCTTCTCTTGCAGCTCGTGGCAGACCTTGACCTGCGACGCCATAATCCGGTCGTTGCTGCAACCGACAAGTGTGATTGCACCAAGATAAATTACGATACAAAAGAAAATCCGCATGTATTTCAATATTCCTATTCTTTGTAACGCAAACCTTGTTCAGGCGCAAGCCAAAGGGAGGTATTTTTGTTTCTGACACGAATCTGCTATACTTTTATCAGATGAAAACAGACGAAATCCAAAATCCCGTCGATATCTTCTTTCGTATATTTCCGCCCACAGCGGGGGCACTACTGGCGAGTATTATCGCTTTGATGTTTTATGCCCTGTACAGTCGCATCCCCGGAATCAGTGGTATTTTAATCACCACGCAAAGCGACATTCCCTATTCCGGTTTTTTGCTATTCGGGGTCACTTTTCTTGTTTCGCTACTTGCAAATGTGATTGCTGTGGTGTTTTTGTCACTCGCGAATAAGCACATTTATGGAGCCCATTTCCGCCAAGCGGTAGCGCATATCTTTTTTATTACCGTTGCCCTTTTTGCATTAAGCTCACCCATATTTCTGCTATTTCCGAAAGAATTCGGATTTTTAACGGCGCAGTTTCTGATGCCGTTTACTGCGATCGCTGCCGCTTTGATTTTTGAGGTCTGCAACCTTCCCGAAAATGCTGTCCGTGCAGCATATAAAGGTATCTTCTCTGGAATCATCATCATTTTGGTGACACTGCTGGCCATCAACATCTCTCATTCACCAGAAGTGCTGGTGATATTTTTCTTAATGCCGATTGCGTGGTTTTTGATTCCGCTCACTTCTTTGGTGGTGGGTATTCTGGCGGATGTGGTTTTTAATAAGCCCAACACCTAAGCCCTCTTTTAAGCTACGATACCACCCCCGAGGCAGTAGCCGTTTTTATAGAGCACGGCAGATTGACCCGGCGCAAGATTCGCATCAGTTTTTTCAAGTGTTATATGTGCGCGGTCATTATCCAAAATTTGCAGAGAGCCCATGTTAAATGATGGGCCATGCCGAAGTTTGATCCGATACGATCTATCATCTGGAGCCTCGGGAATCCAATTGCAGGCGACGATTTCAAATGAAGTTACTCCTAGCTCGTTGGGTAATCTGCCCGAAACAAAGATCTGATTTTCTGCTGTGTTTTTGCCTACTACATACCACGGCCCACCCGAAAGCCCCAATCCTTGCCGTTGACCAATGGTATAAAACCAAAATCCGTCATGCTCTCCTATCACTTTGTTTGCATCGATATCGATGATTTCTCCAACTTGTACGCCTACGTGCGCGCGCAAAAAATCACTGAATTTAAACTTGCCTAAAAAGCAAATACCCTGGCTGTCGGGCCGGTTTCTACTTGGTAATTTCCAGTTCGTCGCCACTTCACGCACTTCATCTTTTTGTAAATGGCCGATAGGGAACATAGCTCGCGCCAGTTGCGCCTGCGTTAATCTGCTCAAAAAATAGGCCTGATCTTTCACTGCATCCGGTGCGCTTTTCAGCCAAAACTTCTCACCCTTTTTTTCTACTTGCGCGTAGTGACCAGTCGCGACTTTTGTAAATTCCGCTGGAATCTTTTGGTAAACGCTGCCAAATTTTACCTTTTCATTACACCAAATATCGGGGTTAGGCGTAAGCCCTTGTTTTACTTCGGCTATCGTTTCGGTCACTACCGTATCCCAATATTCCCGTTGTAGTGAGATTACTTGCAGCGGTACAGCCAATTGTTTGCAGGTCTTTTCTACATATTCCAAATCTGCTTCCCAGGCGCAGTCGCCCAAATGCGACACCTCATCTTCGAGCCAGATCTTCAGATAAAAAGCCGATATATCGTACCCTGCTTCTTTGAGTAGCGCGAGCGCAACCGAACTATCAACACCGCCAGAAACAAGAACAGCGATTTTCACGATGATGATTGTAGCGGAACTTATCTGATTACACGATAACCATTCCGTGCTCCTCGTATTTAGTACTATGCAGACTTTGCCAAGAAGTCTATGCTCAAAAAAATCTGAGATCTTTCGACTACGCTCGAGATGATCATTACGATTGCTGTTGCCGACGTTCATCGATAACTCGATTCACTTGTTCTACAAATTCGTAGGCGCGTTCGGCAGAAGTCTGGTTTGCAGAAGAATTTGCGAACCTTGAACCGCGCGATTGCCGGTTTGCACGCAAGTTTTGTACTGATGTGTTACCGCTTAATCCATGAGTTTTTTTCATGTGCTTGAGCCAAAGCGGATTGTACAATAAACTATTATAATATATTTGTCAAATTACTTTTCCTCCTCGTCTCTTCTAAGCCCCAATTCTCGTGACACTTTTCTTTCACTCACAAAGAATGGTGTC
>CAZLFD010000013.1:0-19948 GCA_964558715.1 uncultured Candidatus Peribacteria bacterium
TGAAGAAGAAAAATCCTCTTCAGTATTCCATATAATATCTTTAGTTAGCAATCTCGATTTTTATTGTGTCCCCCACATCCCACCCTGGTGTTTTGGGAATCCGCGCGGTGGATTCATATCAATATCAGAATAGTCATAGCGCCCGATAAAATCTTTTGGCCTTTCGTTAGGATGGTCTTTTTCGTATTGGAGAATGGCGGCATCCATAATGCGATCGAGCGCATTATCTGTCCCCTTCTTATTTGCTGCATCATCATTCGACATGATCATACGTGCAATACCCCCGAGATTTTTGATAAAATCGACCGAGTCTTTTGGGAGTTCTTTTTCTGGATACCCCAGTTCACGAAGTCGCTGATTGATCTCATCCATGTGTGCAGCGACCTGTTTATCCCGACCCACGATTTCAAACAGCTTTGGATCTAAGGCTGCAATGATGTCGATATTAGCATCAAGATATTGCTGGCAAGTTTTTGGTTTTCCTCCACCAGAGCCAAGGTACACGCCTCCCATACGTGCGGTACTATCAAGATCTCCGCTACTGGCGCGGTAGGTATCACGCACAAATGAATTAGCGTAACTGTCGTTGAGGCGGCCAGTGAGAATAGCTTGATATGAAAACGAGTATTCGATTTGCTTAGCAATCTGTTCGCGTAAATACGTCCGATTTTGTATTTTGTCGGCTTTATATTCTCTGGCAATAGCAGTGAACCGAAGTAATTGACCAGCTGCTATATTCGGAATGCCAGTTTGTGGTACGCGCGGTTTCATACCGGCATTCGTAGCCAAAAGCTGCTGCGCGGTTCCGGAATTACCGATCGAACCGAGAATAAACGCCCAGTCGTGGTCGAGGTTACTATCGGATGTCAATTTTAAAGTTCGCTCTTGCACCGCTTTATTGCCCAATACCTCTGTTTGGAACCAATCCATGAACTCTTCCGGCATGCCACCACCCGCATCAGGTTCGAACATATTTGCAATCGCCCGTATTTGCGCGACATTCGGTCGTACATTGGTGAACCAGTTCGTCATCGAGTAGGCATTTTGGACTTTGGTGTCGAATTGAACGACGCGCTCCATGGTCATTAGACCGTAATTAACGCCCTGCAATATCCACCAGAAGCACTGCTCAGGGTTTCCTTTGTTGATCGCAATCGCTTTATCGAGATACATTTCAAAACGATGGGGTGAAACCTTCTTCCTCTGATTGCGCTTGTCGAGCAACATCTGATTGATGATATTGTCGATTATATAAGAGTTCTGGTTTGTTTCTTCTTCGAACTCGCGCTTGGTGCTTTCAAAGGAACTCGAGTTTTTGCGATCGATGTCTCTGAAGAAGTCATCATCATATAAAATTCCGCAGGCACGTTGAAATTTGTTACGAAGAAATTCGGGATTATCGGAGTCAGTATCGATAAACTTAATCATACCTTGATATCTTTCAAAGGCTCGCCAAAGTCGACGATCATTCCAGTCTATGGCACCACGGTCAGAAAGCAGATAGAGGCAGGCTTTCAGCTCATCCTGATTCGCACAGCTTTCAACACGCTCCATAACTTGCCAAGAGTCCATATTAGTAAGCTTGTCTTTATAATCGTTCACAGAATCCAATTCGGCCTTCTGATTAACATTTTCAAATTCATTTCCTAAACTACGAAGGTAAGGAATATGCTCTAGCAAAGCCTTTCCCGCTTTCCCTGCACGGCGTTTAGAATTTCGCTCATGGCGTCGTTCGATAAAATCTTTCGTCGTGGCAAATAAGGTTTTAAAATCACAAAGAGCAAGAAATGTCGTATTGTTCCAAAGTTCGCGAAGCACGCTTTCTTGCTCGGAGTAGTCAAATGCAATTTTTGCCAAGATTTGATCAAGTACACCTTCTGCATCTTTCAAGAAACCCATCATGGCCGTAAAGTTTTCGTCTCTGTCTTTCTCTCTTTCACCGAGGCCATGTTCGTTCATGCGTGTAGTCCAGTGATCAAGTATGTCATTTACAAATAATTCGGCTTCTTTGCGATCAGATGCGGGTATACCTTTGAATTTTTTTATAGTATTTAATTTGTTCAGCATCCGGCGGCGGCGTTGATTAAACTGAAAGCGATAGGTCTCGGGGTTTCTCTTCTCGTCGAGATCGACATCTGTAACATCTTCTGTAACCGCATACGCCATCGGTTCACCCCAGCCCGCTTTTACACCGTTTTGGGCAAAGTTTTCTGCGGCTGGTAAGAGATGTTCTGTATAAAATCGATCGATCAGCTGTTGGTTCTTATCGCGAAAAACTCGCTGCTTTCGAATGACCTCCGCATCGTCTGAGAGCGGGGTCTCAGATAAAAGCGAAACAAAAAATTCACGCTTTTTTTCTTCATCAGATAATGCATTTGCTGAATCGACCTTTTTTACTCGTGCCAGATGTTCCGTAAATTCTGCAAAGTATGTGTCGAATTCTGCCCCATTGTCTTGCAGCATGGCGTAGAACACGCTCGAAAGTCGATACATCGTCGCCTGATCGATGGCATGCAAGCCTTCATGGCGCAATATTGAACCAACATCTGCAGAATTCCAGACCGAAGCTCGAATGACGATTTCAAAACCAGTATCAGTAGGAATAAATTTGGCTTTCTCGTTTCCTTTCAGATTCTCGACATCATTTTTCTCGCAAGCACGATCATCTACGATGCGGATAATGGGTTTGGCGTCTTGCCCGACCAACGTTTTAAATTCGGTTTTTTTCTCATCAGAAAGCATTTTGTCTTCCTGAAGGGTGGAGATGATCCACAAGGCGAATGTGTTAAGGCCTGCGTTACGAACCTCGATCTGATTCGTGAGCTCCATTCGTAATGCTTCTTTCTGGCTCGCTCGCTGTTCTGCATCTGCAATCGAATTGACCTGCTCATTCAGCCTTTCCTCAATTTCGAACTCATGAACGAGCGCATTGGCTTTTCCGACATACTCTTGCGCATCAGAATCGTCTGCGGCTAAAACCTCTTCTATCTTTTGTAATTTCGCGCGTAATCGGGTGGCAGCATTATCATCGAGTTCCATATCTACAGGATCATCACTGGCGATAGCGATTATCTCTTTTAAATTCGCATGCATGCGTTTCGCCAGCATCAATAACGCATTTGCCGAACTGGCCCTTTCATCATCTGCTTTCGCTTTAGCAAAGGGAGTATCAGCGAGGTCGCACAATCGTTGCAAACCAGCGAGCGCGTGTTCAGCCCCGGCTTTCACCCCACTGGTAATATTGTATTTTTCACGGGCTTGCTCACGCAACTGCCGATATTCGTCTGCGAGTACCTTAATATCAGTGTTTTCCGCTTCAACACTCTCGGCGAGATGTGCATACATCTGCTCGGTCAGATCTCCTACTTGATCGGTGATATGTGCTGCTATGGCACCTTTTACACTCTTTAATCGCTGCCAAGAGTGGTAGAAATGGCTTTTCTCTGCCGGACCGATATAAAACTCGATCTTTGTCTGAATACCATCCGACGGATTCAGGTGCTGATCGCGGATTATCGCTTTGGCAGCAAAACAGTCGGTTCTTGCTGCACTGATTTTAACGACTTTGTGGCTTTCGTCTGTACCTGGTAGGGTGATGCTCGATTCAAGCGGAGGAAGACCAAGATCAGCATTTTTTAAAGCCGTGTGCGGTTGAGCCAATACTTCTTCGGCTAACGGTGAACGTACCGGCTGGCCACTCCTGTTTCGCTCGGTAGCATAGCCCCATTCTTTCGCAAAGGCGACAGGGTCTTGAAATGGGTTATTAAGGGCAGAATCGCGTGCTGCGCGTGCATGACGTAGAATCATTCCGATCAGTTCCGTTACTTTCGGCGGAATAGCTTCGCCCTCGATCTCGTTCTTTGGCACGTCGACAAATGCGCCGTTACCGTGCTCATCTTCGTGGTAGCGATTAAATACTGTACCGTCTTCCAGACTTCGCAATCCATTGAGTGCATGTTCATCGTCTTCAGAACCAGAGGCAACATCGAGTGCTGCGGTTTGATATTTGATGTGTTGGCAAAAGCGCTTTTGTTCTTCATCGATTTCTTGCAAATCAGTATCATCTATGGCAAGAATCCTTTCGAGATTCGACCCGAAAAAACGCAGATGGGCATCAATGCGCTGTTTCAGTTCAGTCGCTTGATTTTTGGTATTCTCGTCAATGCTATTGTTTACTTCCAGTTCAATGAATCTGGTTGTTTTTTCACCGATTTCACGCAAATCAGATAAAGCGCTCTGCTGTGAATCTCGCATTTCCGTTTGGTGATCTTTATCAAATCCATCAAAATCAACCGCGACCATACTACTCATAAGACGAGTGCGCATCGTTTCGTATTCTCTTTGCAGGCGAGACCATTGGTATATATCGACTGGAGACTTACCACTTTCATCCCATTTTTTTGACCATATATCCGTAAACTCTTCACCTATGGAAAATGATTGGATGATTTTATTTGAATAGTCTGATCCCAGTTTATCAAAGTCGAACATGGTAAACGCCTGAAGATTGCTTACGACTTCATGGATGAGAATCGGGTCTTCGATTTTCGCAACAAGCCGCTCAAAAACCTCGCGACTCAAGTGTTTACGCATATATGCATTGCGCATCGAAGGTAATTTGGTTTTTTGAAATGGTAGATTCACCATTTTCTTGAAGAGGCCAAGTATTTGACCTGGCTCTAACTCATCGATGAGGCGACGAAGTGGCACTTGAAAAATACGATAATATTCCCCGACCTTTAGCGCGCTGTCGTTTTCGGCAAGTAACTGGAAGATATCGGTAAAAGCATCTTCTTCTTCGGTTTGTTCTAAGTACTGATACGCTTCTTCGGCATCACTTTCGCTCAGGAATAGTGCGGCCTCGGCAAGCCAATCTTTTTCATCTGTAGACAATTTCATGCCACGCATGGCAAATGTAAATCGAATATTATTGAAAATGCGCAGATAGATGGGCTGCCTCAGGTGAGAATAACTGAGGGCTGCCTCGCGCAATACGTGAATACTGGCTTTATTGAGGGCATCAGTTGTCTGCAGAAGTGCTTGTGCTGCTTTTCTCAGTGCCTTGTTTCGAATATCTCCAATAACTGGAGTGTGAGCCAACAGGTGTTCTACCAGAAAACCGACATCGTCTTTTTCCAATGCTTCGGCATCCAAAATGATATCTACAATACGCTGCCGTACAACATCAGTGTCTTCTTGTAAATCACCTGCTCTCAGCTGCATTGGCTCAACCGATTCAAATCTTGCACGGGCTGAAGCCATTACATCATCAATGATGCCCGGCATAGCTGTTTCAAGTTTGCGTCCTATCTCATCTTTACTCTCATACAACCTCCTCTTCTCAAGAAAGAAGTTTTGCAGAGAACGTGCGCCGAACATGTGTAGAAAGTTACGCATGTGCAGAAATAGCTTTTATTAGAGGTTGAAGTGACATATTTTGTTTGAGGTGATTTTTATACGTTTGACGCACGAGAAGCTCGAGCTATTTTTGCTTCTGGCCACCGGCAACATGAGACTTGCTCCGGAAATGGTCGTATATTCTTTGTATTTTAGCATAACTTATACCTTTTAACAATAAATGCAAGAGGTTTTTTTGGCACAATCTAGCGGGTTTTCTGCTCGAATCCCTTTCGCATTTCACAAAAAAACGCTATACTTTTATGAAAATCTCAAGACGAAACATGAAAGTGCCCGGATTCGTGCTCAGTCGTACGAATATCAAAGATGCGAAGATATGGCATTTTTACCTGCTGATGGCGGGGTGGGCTTGCGTGTACACTACAATGAATGTCGCGATCATCCTATTTTTGCAGGAAGCGCTCGGAAATCTTTTTTGGGCCGGGTTAGCGCTTTCGATCGGCTCTGTGTTTGCCTTACTCTTTGATGGGGTATTTTCGTATTTACAGAAGATCGTCACTTCGCGCGTGCTATTTATGACCTCGATTTTTGGCATGGTGCTTTCGGTGTTCCTCTTTTTTATCACCTTCGATAACTGGCTTTTTGTCTACTTAGCAGCGATTCTTTTCCGGATTTCGTTCGACCTCTGCGATATTACTGCTGTTTCATACATTCTCGCCGAAAGCCTGCCGGCAGAGTACGGTCAAAATCTTTCTTACAAACAGCTTGCGCAGGGCATTGGTATGATTAGCGGCTTTCTTGTTTCTGCGATTATTCTCGCCACTTCGTACTTTGTTGGCGACCTCGCAACTGTCGTGGTCGATAAAACGAGTGAGATGTTTAATCAGAATTTAGAGAACCAGTTTTTTGCCGCGCTCTTTTTTGTAAAGGTCTTCTTGCTTATTCTATTGATTTGCCTTTGGTTTGCGGCATATCTGCTCTTTGATCGCGACGCGATGGACTTGACCCGAAAAAGTATCGTTAATTCCTTTCAAGAACTCGAAGCAGATACAATAGGAGAATTAAAGAAAAAAACCGCTAAAATCGTGCACAACATTCCCGGATTTCGCTCACACGAAGTCGGTAATGAAGAGATCAGTATCGTATCGACCAACATCAAGAGCAGTTTTGATTTCCGTGCTACCTTTAGCGAACTCGGCTCTGCCATTACAGATATGGTACTCGTTTTTAGCAAGCGGCCGGTGAATGTACCACTTATCTGGTCACTTTCGATCATGTGTATCTTTTCATATTGGGATACTTTTCTCGGCACCTTTATGCCGATCTTCTTTACTGAGGTATTACGCCAGCAAGACAGTTGGCTGCAAAATGTTCCGGGCAGTATTCTCATGTTTATCTTTATCGTTCCTGTTTTGGGGCTGTTGCCGATTGTGGCAAAATGGGGCGACAACCACGGGCGGCATTATCTGATCACGACGGGCTTGGTGCTTACCATGCTCTCTGCTCTGGCGGTCGGAATAGTGAGTCCAAAACTCTTTTTCATCTTTTTTATTGCTGGGTTTGGCGTGTCATTCGGCTACCTCTTTGTGATGAGTGCGGTACGCGCGAATACTGCTGCAAAACTGAACGAGTTTTTGGCGATGGAGCGCAAGGGTGGTAAAATCGACAGTAACGCCTTTGCCGGTTCGATGATGCTGACCGATAACATTGGAAATATTATCGGTACGTTGCTTGGTGGGGCACTTATCAGCTCGATCGGATTTCAGGGATTTTTCATTCTCTTTGCGATTCTGCTCTTCGGCATTCTCGTAGTCACTGTCAAAAAATACTCCAAAATCACTGGGTTTGTGTATGTCTTTCAATCACCGGTCATGCAGCAAAAGGCCCAACCAGAGTCATCAGTTGAATAGCTCCCAAAATTTAAGTGCGGTGATTTCGGTTGCAGTCGGGCCGGTACCCGTGCAGAGCTTACCATCCACCACCGCAGGCCTGTCGACGAATTCGGCGCCTACTTCTTTGCAAAGTGTAGCAAACGCGCCATCAGCATTAAAACCGCTACACTGCTTGCCAGTCAGCAGACCCCAAGTGGCAAAGTTTTTTGGCGCGGCGCAAATCGCCCCGTAAGGCTTGCCGGCATCGACAAATGCTTGCGTGAGTTCTTTGGCTGCTTGATTATCTTGGTAGACAAGTGCACCGCCGCCGCCTACAAAAAAGATTCCGTCGAAATCACCGGCATCCGCCTCGGCAATAGTGAAATCATGTTGGACAGTATAGCCGAATTTTCCGACAGATTCGATAGTCAGTGATGTCGTTTCGATATCCGCATCAAGCTGCTCCCAAAAGGCGCGCGGTACGATGTACTCTGAATCACGAAAGTTTTCTGGCGCGAGAACCATCAAAATCTTCTTCATCTCACGAAAAAAGTTGGCTCAAGTGTAATCAAAGAATAGTCGCAGTGGAAGTGAAACTTCTTGCAACCAATCTGACAGGACACTTGCTGTTTACTACTCCCGCTCGCCAAATATCTGCACAGTAGTAAGTCGTTCCGGTTCGTCACGTTCCCAGCAAAAACCAAAACCGACCGCATCAAAATCGGAAGAAATGATGAGTTCACGGTGGGCAGGGCTACGCATCAGGCTTTCGTGTGCACCACGCACTGTTCCGCTTTCAGAGAGGTTCTCACCGATCTTACCGGTGATTGCAAACTCTTCCATAAAGTCACCGGCGGTCTTCCCATCTGGGGTGACGTGTCCGAAATAATCGCGTTCGCACATATCATCTGCGCGCGTTGTCGCGAGGTTCGTTAATTTGGTATCAAGCTCGAGCAAGGTAAGTTGACGTGCCGTGCGCTCACGATTTAGGTAGCGGAGCAATTCTTCAGACATCTTCGTATCATCGAGCTCAGGTTTCTTCGCCTGATTCGCTTCTCGCAAATCGAAATAATCAGGAATAATCGGCAGTGAACCTGTTGGCACCGTACCACCCACAAAGAGGCTCAATTTGTCATCGCGATTGATTTCGACCAAATACACTCCATCTTGCTCGGCCGTAAAGTTGGCAGAGAAGTCGTTCTCATCGATGTCCATGGCAAGATCAAAAATCTGCTCGTTTGGAGGAATCACGACCATATCAGCGCTCATCGGCTCGAGGGATGAACCATATGCCGAGATTGTTCCGCCCACTTCAAACTCTTCCGTCAAATGTACATCATCGATTCTGTTATCGCGCCGCGAAACATGTTGCGCCGCTGTGTAGGTCTCTTCGCCAGCGAAGATCCAATCGGTCTGACGATTGAGCGAATTTATCCCGGCAGTCGCCGCCCATAGGCTTACGCTAAACTCACCTGCCTCAAAATCGATGAACTCTTCTAAGGGAATCATGACAGAGTCTTTATCGTAAATAAAATAGTTCTTGGCGATGTTGTTCTGGCGAAAAGAGATGCGAAAGAGGTTATTGTTCCCAACGTTCCAGTGAAATGTCGTCTTTCCCTTGTTGATTTCATGGCGCAAGCCATCGGTCGTACCGGTCTCAATGCCAAATTTTGGTTCGCACGGTGGGTCGCTCACAGTGACCTCAGCAGCTTTCGCCGCTCCAGATAAACCTGGGTATACCGAAATATGATACACACCCGCTTCGGCAAAATGCACAGGGATATGAAACAGCCCATTCTTTACTTCACCGACAAAAGTGTGCTGCGTATCAGGGTCATCTTTTGGACTAAAAAAGACCATTGCTTTGTCGGGTAAAGGATCGACTTTCGCTAATCCAGAGACCAAATAGATTTCATCCACGCGGAATTGGGTCGGCATCGGTGCCGTCAAAACTGCATCATCATAATAATCTTTTGCAATCTCACCCTCCAATAGCTCTACTTCGCATTGCGCATCCGATTCAATGGACTGCGGCTGCGAGACCTCATCATCTGTTTGTGTCTCGAGAGCCAGCAAAAGATTCGCCCACAGGTCTTGCGCATCTCCTGTGCCGGCAGAACCGCCGCCAATGCTTTCCATAATCACTCCGGTTCCATATGCAAACATAGCACCACTCGGATCGAGTTCTTGTACTTTATCGAAGAGGCCATTGGCTTCTTCAAGTTTTCCAGAAAGAGCTAATTGGGCAGCCCGCTCAGCCAGCAACTTGGCGTATCGTTCGTCTTCGCTGAGTGGCTTATCTGTAGAAATCGGTGTTGGCGATACTGTCGGCGCGGATGGAAGTATTTCGTCAGTCAGCGGGGTCGGTGTGGGTTTTTTTGTGGGAGCGGGTGTTTTGAAGGCGGGTCTAGCTGTCGCGCCATCATCCGCCTTTGGCGCAGATGGTTTTAGTGACGGCGCCTCGGGTGTACCTCCTGCATCGATGATAGAAATATACTTTTTTGCCTTGGCATTTTGCGGATTTTGCTCGATTGCCAAGCGGAGGAATTTTTCCGCACTGGCGGTCTCTCCGGCACGCATTTTGGTTTCTGCGGTTTTTGTCAGGATTGCGGAATATTGGGGATCGATATCCGATTGTGAGACTTCTGCTTCGACACTCTTAGGTTCGGGTGTAGCGGTCTCATCTACTTGCTTCTGGTCTACTGCTGCTGTTTCGGGTTTTGGCACAGCCGCTACCTCGGCGGCCACAGGCAACTCGACGCTCTCTTCACTCACTTGCCAAAACATCAAAGAATCTGCCACGCCACTAAAACTGGCAAAGCCGATTAATCCTACAAGGGTTGTGGTGAGGAGGGCGGTGTATTTGTATCTTTTTTTCATCCCCGGGAGAATGGATTCATATTTAATGTTATTATAACTTTTTTATTAGTTTACGTCAATTTCATACACATCGAAAGCAGTTGTTGGGGAGTAGATAGCTGGAAAAAACAGACAGAGCCTCCCTTGTTTGCTGCCTCTACAACCTACCAGTTACGACTTGCGGCTTTGCATCTACACCGAGTACAATCCATGGCAAATCCTGCCAGATTTCCCATCCTCCCTTTGCCGATGCCGGAGAAGCCAACTGACCACCTCGACGCACTCAGAAAAAAAACGTCATCTCTTCCAAAAGAGCCCGGCATTTACCGCTTTTACGATGTGGAAGGAAAATTACTCTATGTCGGAAAAGCCAAAGTTCTGCGCAATCGGGTAAAAAGTTACTTCCAAAAAAGCGCCGACCATGCCCCAAAAACCCTGCGCATGCTGCAAAAAATTACCGATTTCGATTGGGTTACTACCACTTCAGAGATAGAGGCACTGATTTTAGAGTCAAACTTGATTCACGAAAACCGCCCACCGTTCAATGTGTTGTTGCGTGATGATAAGCATTTTCTCTACATCAAAATCACGAGAGACCCGTTTCCGCTCGTGAGCTTTGTGCGACAGCTCGAAGAAGGGAAAGCGACCTATTTTGGGCCGTACGCAAAAGCGAGTGAAGTGCGTAAGACGATCGATTTTTTACGTGAAGTACTCCGTTTTCGTACCTGCCGAGTCGAAATTTCGCCAGAAGGAAAAACCATCCGTAATCCTGAGAACCGCAAAATCCCCTGCCTAGATTACCAGATCCATCGTTGTACCGCACCGTGTGACGCAAAGATTACACAAAAGGAATATGCAGATGATATCCGCCAACTAACACAATTTTTACGCGGCAATACCACTCCCGTAAAAAAGAAGTTACATAGCGAAATGCTTGTCGCTGCAGAGAACAAAGAGTTTGAGCGCGCTGCTCGTTTCCGCGATCTGGTGAAATCAATCGAATGGGTAGATAATAAGCAGTCGGTCAGTATTCCCGCAGATTTTTCAGCCGATGTTATCGGCATGGCGTATGGCGAGGGCAAGAGCTTTTTTCATGTGCTTTTTGTGCGCCATGGCAAAGTGCTCCGCTCGGAGAATTTTTCTATCCCTAGTGCCGCTACAGCTGAAGAAACGTATCTCGCTTTTTTGCGTGACCATTTTGCGTTTTTCCCTGATGTACCTGCGATTACGCTTGTTTCAGATGTGTTTCCAGAAGTAGAAAGCAGCCTGTGGGAAGAATTTGCTTCTCACATTACCGAGAAAAAGACGGAGATTCGCGTGCCCAAGCGTAGCGTGAAGCGAGAACTCTTAGAACTGGCAGAAAAAAATGCCGAATTGCAAGCCGTAAACAGCAAGGCCAGTTTTGAAGAAGATGTATTAGGCCGCCTGCAAAAAGCACTAAAGCTGCCACGCCGTCCAGAGCGGATCGAGTGCTACGATGTGTCGCATCTTTCAGGAACACATCCAGTCGGCTCGCGTGTGGTATTTATAAACGGTGAACCGGCAAAAAGCGAGTATCGCAAATACAAGATGAAGACGTTACCAACTGGGAAAATCGATGATTTCGCTTCGATGAAAGAATTAGTCGGCAGGCGCCTTAAGCGGTTAGAGCGCGGTTCGGAAATTTTGGAAACCATCGAAATCACGGATGAAGAAAAAATTGCCGATATCGATGCCATGCTCGTTGAAGGGCACTTACTTACTGGCCTGCCAACAGATCAGCAGTATGAATTTCGCGAGACAATCACCGGCAAGATCGTCGGCTACGCACGCACTCGCAGCTGGGGGCGATCAATCGAAATTGGCGGGCTCGTCGTATTGCCGGAGTTTCAGGCCAGCGGAATGGGAACAGAGATTATTAAAGCCATGGTGCTCCAATCGACAGAAAAATATGTGCGCGTTTTTGTGCGCCGCAAAAAATTGCGTTGGGTGGTGGCGCTTAAATCGATTGGTTTTGCGGAAGAAAAGGAACCACCCAAAGGGCTCAAAGAGCTTATTGAACTGAAGAAAACCGAAGAAGGTATCGAACGCTTTGTTATGAAGATAAGCCCAGAAAATTTGCGCCAGGCAGTAAACAAGGTGCCAGATCTGCTGGTAATCGACGGCGGCAAAGGGCAGCTTTCTGTCGTGGTCAGTGTACTGCGAAAAATGAATTTGTATCGTAAGATTCCCGTCTGCTCCCTCGCTAAAAAAGAAGAACAGGTCTTTGTGCCGGGTGACCCCAAGCCATTGCCGATTTCAAAAAGCTCGCCGGAGAATGAGCTGTTGCAACGCATCCGCGATGAAGCCCATCGCTTTGCCATCTCCTTTAACAAGCGCTTACGCAAAAAAGCCGAAATCACCTCGATTCTGGATGACGTGAGTGGAATTGGCAAAGAGACGAAGAAGAAACTCCTTAATGAATATGGAAGTACCGATGCGATTTTTGCCGCAAACGATCGTAGTTTATTACGGCATGTCAGCCCAAAAACCCTGCATAACCTCCGCAAAGCGCGGCAACAACAAGCTGAAAATGACACAACAGAGCGAGAGGATATGGCTTAGATAGTAAGTGTTTCTACGGTTTCGACAAAAGGAATCACAACTGCAAGACAGATAGATGTCGCAAAAATCGAGAAAGCCGGTGGATCAATATGTGTATCACCACGGTTGTAAAAAAGGCGTGCGCCAAGCTCACCGAATAACGCGCCAAGTACACCGAATGCGACACCAAAAATCAGCGAGTCACCGATTCCGGCAGCGAGGCTCGCCGGTAAGACAATGTGATGGATGATCGGAATATGATTACCAAACTGCAGGAATACCAAAGAAAAAACGGCGATCCCAAACATCAGAAATTCCATATCGGTATAAATGGCGACTTGTGCTGCAATGAGGCCGAAGACCGCACCAAAAAACGTGATGGTCAGCCAGTCTGTTTCCCACGGCAGCCAGATGCCAAGTTTTTTATCGCCTTGTGCTGCTTTGGTAAATTGCGTCTTGGTGTTGATAACCGGCCGGTTTGAATAGAGGATGCGGGCGGTCAGCCCAGAGAAGAAAATGGTTGCGGCGATAGTATCGACTTGCGGTATCGCGTTTGGTACTAAGCTCGTGAGAATAAAGTTAAGGCAGAAGCCAAAGATTCCAAATAAGCCACCAATCAGCAGTGGTTCAGTGTTTTTTTGAAACAGGAGCGGAGTGATGATATCGCGACCACTTGTCTTGAGTAATTTTTTCTGGGCTGCATACGCACTGGCGGCAACGCCACCGGCAAAAGCCACGTGTGGGCCAAAAATGCCACCAAAAGCGATGTCAGAGAGCATTGTCGTATCGCCGGCATGAACGGCAAGCATACTGCCAACGATTACGAGCAGGCCAAAAAGAATAAGAGCCGCCAAGGCACCAAAAGCCGCGCCAAAAGCTCCACCACAAAACGCCAATCCGATCAGTCCGATAAATTCGTTGAGCATTTTTTTTATATTTTTCGTCGCATTAGTATAGCATTTCGAGAGGGCAAAAAGCAAATGTATCTCGCAGTCTGCAGATTGAATTCTGCGCCGAAAAACGCTATACTTAGTTATACAAAAACAAACTCTTTCCACTCAACATGAAAAAGCCATACGCATTCGTACCCGGTCTCTGGCAAGCTGAAGTCGATGTACGCGATTTTATCCAAAAGAATTATGCGCCGTACGAAGGCGAAAGTGATTTTTTGGCAGAACCGACCAAGCGCACAAAATCGGTCTGGAAAAAGCTCAGTGGATTGATTGTAAAGGAACACGAAGCTGGCGGCGTGTTGGATGTCGATACCAAAACGCCCTCGACGATTACCAGTCATAAGCCTGGCTATATCGACCAGAAACAGGAGTTGATTGTGGGCTTGCAGACCGACAAACCATTGCGACGCGCGATCAAGCCGAAAGGCGGAGTACGTCTGGTCAAATACGCATGTGAATCATATGGCTACAAGCTCGACCCAGAGGTTTGGAAGATCTACACCGAATACCGCAAAACCCATAATGACGGCGTCTTCGATATTTATTCTAGCTGGGAAGATTTTCATACGCCAGATGGAAAACTGCTGCGCAAAACCGGTGTGATCACCGGCTTACCGGATAATTATGGCCGTGGCCGCATTATCGGTGACTATCGCCGCGTGGCACTCTATGGCATCGACCGCTTGTTGGCAGATAGGCAGGAGTATATGAACACCTATCTGAAAGAGATGAGTGGTGAAAACATCATCATCCGAGAAGAGATCGCCGAACAGATGCATGCCCTTGAAGAGATCAAGCAGATGGCTGCCGAATATGGCTGCGATATCTCACGCCCGGCAGATGATTTTCGTGAAGCAGTGCAATGGCTCTACTTTGCGTATTTGGCCGCCGTAAAAGGGCAAGACGGCGCGGCGATGAGTTTTGGCCGCATCGACAGTTTTTTAGATATTTATGCCGAACGCGACCTAAAGTCTGGCAAGATGACGGAAGGTGATGTACAAGAGGTAATCGATGATTTCGTGATGAAGCTGCGCATCGTGCGCCACTTGCGACCGCCGGAATATAATGAACTTTTTGCCGGCGACCCCACCTGGGTCACCTGCCTGATCGGTGGCCAAGGAGTGGATGGCAGAACACTTGTGACAAAAACGACCTACCGCCTACTGCATACGTTAACGAATCTCGGCCCCGCCCCCGAACCGAATATCACTGTTTCTTGGTCAACGCACTTGCCAGATGCGTTTAAACGTTATGCGAGTAACGCTGCCATTTCTACGTGCGCGATTCAGTTTGAAAACGATGACCTGATGCGCCCGCGCTTTGGTGATGATTTTGCGATCGCCTGCTGTGTATCGGCAATGAAAGTGGGCAAACAGATGCAGTTTTTTGGCGCTCGTTGCAACATGCCAAAATTGTTGTTGATGACGCTCAACGAAGGAAAAGATGAATTTACCGGTGCGCCCATCGCTGCCGATGTGCCAAAACTGCAGCACAGCCTGGCGCTAAATTATGAAGAAGTAAAAGCAGCATTTTTCCGCCAGATGGAATGGCTTGCTGAGCGCTATGTCGGCACCATGAATGTAATCCATAGCATGCATGATAAATATAATTACGAACGCAGCCAAATGGCCCTGCATGATGTCGAAGTGGAACGGGTTATGGCATTTGGCATCGCCGGAATCTCGGTAGTGGCAGATAGTCTTTCGGCGATCAAACATGCCAAGGTAAAAGCGATCCGCGATAAAGACGGCGTGGCACGCAAGTTTGAGATTAAAGGTGATTTCCCCAAGTTCGGCAATGATGATGACCGGGTCGATGATATCGCTATTGAATGCGTAAAGCACTTCATCACCTGCCTCAAAAAACACAAAACCTACCGCAATGCGAAGCACACGCTCAGTTTGCTGACGATTACCGCCAATGTCGTCTATGGCGACCATACCGGGGCGACGCCTGATGGCAGAAAAGCGAAAGAGGCTTTTGCGCCCGGCGCCAACCCCATGCACAATCGCGATAAAAGCGGTGCGATTTCGTCGCTCAACTCGGTCGCTAAGATTCCTTATGAATACTGCCAAGATGGTATTTCGAATACCTTTTCGATCGCGCCAAAAAGCCTGGGTAAAAACGAAGACCAGCGCATCGATAATCTGAAAGCCCTGCTCGACGGCTACTTTAGCAAAGGTGGCCATCATTTGAATGTAAATGTTTTGAATCGCGAAGTCTTGCAAGATGCCATGCAGCATCCCGAAAAATACCCACAACTCACCATCCGCGTTTCTGGCTATGCCGTGCACTTCATCAATCTTACTAAAAAGCAGCAAGAAGAAGTGATTTCGCGCACCTTTCATGAGAAGTTCTAATACGAGTTATGCCGGCTTGACCGAAATCGGGAGGAAGAAAGCGTAGAGTTGATGGCAATCTGCAATTCGCAACGAGAAAAAAAATTTGTCATTTGTAATTCGTAAGTTTTAATTTTCTAGCAAAGAGCCTGACTATGACCAAACAAAAACCAATCACCGGCAGAATCCACAGCTTCGAATCGTTCGGCACGCTCGATGGGCCTGGAATCCGTTTTGTCATCTTTTTTGCCGGCTGCCCGCTCCGCTGCAAATACTGTCATAATATCGACGTCGTCTACGCGAAAGATGCGCCGCAGATGACAGCTGATGAACTAGTGGAAGTAATCTTGCGCAACAAACCCTATATCGATGCCAGTGGTGGTGGAGTCACGGTAAGTGGTGGCGACCCCGTAAGCCAGCCAGAATTTCTCATCGAATTTTTTCGAACTTGCCAAGAGAACGGAATTCACACCGCCGCCGATACATCGCTTGCCATTGCGCCAAAATGGATCGAACCAATTGCGGCTGTGACCGACCTGTTTCTCATCAGCCTGAAGCAAATGGATGACGCCGAACACGTGCGCTTGACAGAGGTTTCCAACAAACTGATCTTGCGCAATATTGAGGCTTTGAATCGACTCGGAAAACGCATCTGGTTCCGCTTCTTGATTCTACCCGGTGTTACCGATACGCCCCAGCACCTCAAAAAACTCGTGGCGTATCTGAAAACAATCAATTTCGAGCTCATCGAACTTCTTCCATATCACACGATGGGAAAATACAAGTGGCACGAACTGGGGCTCGATTATGAATTAGAAGGCGTTTCGATTCCTGAAGCAAAAGAGATTCGACGTGTGAAGAGCACACTTGAAAAAGCAGGCTTTACCGTCGTGATCAATGAATAGAGAGCAAAAAAAATCGCATATGTAATCTCGCACCCGCTCACAGAGAACTGTAGCTTCGCGTACATAATCTGCTTGGCAATTATTCTGAAGAAGCATACTTTGGGGAAGAACCTTTCTTTTTTTTCCACTACTTATGAAAACCGCAAAAAAACCTGCCGATAAAGGCAGTGTCGCCGAGGCAATCCGTGTGGTACTTGGCAGTAGCTACACCTTACTCATCAAAACCCATGGCTTTCACTGGAATGTGACTGGTGAAATGTTTAACACGCTGCATGTGATGTTTGAAGAGCAGTACACCGACCTGTTTGCCGCTGTCGATGAGCAAGCCGAGCGCATCCGCGCCATCAATGAATTCGCCCCTGGCAGCATGAGTGAATTGGGTAAGTATTCGCTGATTAAAGATACGAAAGGAGTGCCCGCGCCCAAAAATATGATCGCCGAGTTACAAAAAGACCATGAAACCCTCGCTGCAGCCTGCCAAAAAGGGGTAGAGGTTGCACAAGCAGCCGGAGACGAGCTGACCGCCGACCTCTTTATACAACGAGGTACCACGCACGAAAAAACCGCCTGGATGCTGCGCAGCTTACTGGCTTAAGACAAATAAGTGCTATTAATAATAAAAAGAGCAGCTCTGTGAGCTGCTCTTTTATTGTTGACCAAGTACAACGCATTATAAACATCTGACGAGATGTATGATTTGGTAATTATTTCTTGCGCTTTCGTAAAAGCAGCCAACTGCCCAACGAAGCAAAAACTGCAGCCACACCAGCGCCGATATACAAAGATTCACGGCGATGCTCTTTTACCCATGCTTTCGTCTTTTCTGAGGCCTCTTTTGCCTCATCGGCAGCGTGATGCAATTCTGCTTTGGCAGCCGCTACGATTGCACCGGTTTCATCTTTGGCATCTTGAACGGCCTCTTTTCCCTTAACTTCGTACCATTCAGTAAAGCGCGGTACAAAGCGCGATTCTGGCAACTTTTTGCACACGCGCGAGGCAAAATCTGTAAGGCGTTGCAACTGCTCAGTAGTCAGTTCTTTCGTGTTTTTCATGAAATATAGAAAGAGAAAAGCTTTCGCATTTAACAAACACACCATGAAACTCTGATTCTAGAATTGCAAGGAGTTTTGGCGAAACCAAATGAGGTGTGGTGGAAGAGAACCATTTTTGACTCTATCTGCTTGAAGCAAACTTCTGTGAGTACGGTCGTAAGCGATCACGGACTACTTTCAACCTAACACCTAGCCTCGCAGCCTGTTCTTCTGCTTTTAAACTGTACAAATTGAAAAGACCACGGTTACCCGCCACTCCAAATCGTTCGGCCATCTGCAAGGCAGCTTCTAATTTACCCAGATTCCACATATCGTCAAAGCGCTTGTTGATATTATCAGCGCACGCTCTTGCTTCATCCGACAGTTCGCGGGGGATTTCACCTTCTTCTACAATATCTAAAAGCTCGGCTGCGATATCTAGGGCTCTTTCACGCTTACGATCAAACAGAGTCGCATCTTGCTGGTTCGCTAGGTTCTTGGCATTGCTACAAACATGCTCTATACGAGCCAGCATTGTACGGCATCGCGCAGCTTGCACACGTGGTTTATACTTGCTTATCGTATATTCTTTATACTCGGGCATTGCTACTAAAGCGTCATAGCATCTCATCACCCAATCACGAAGTTTAAAAATGTCTACTACACCTGCTTCCAGATCTTGATCAACAAGTTTGAGCGCCTGCACAAGGCTACCTTCTAGCCCATTAGCCTTGGCCATCATTAAGAATCGCTCAAATTGTTGTTTTCTGATGCGTATTACATCTTGCATATTTTCAGGAAGCCTGGTCATCAAGGCTGCGTTGTCTGGAATCGCCAACATTGCATTCACTAGCTCACTAAATTCCTTGGCAAGCGGAGCAGGTACATCGAATTGTTGTCTTTCGGTTGCTTCACAATCTGGTTCATCTAATACTGCAGATGGCGCTTGAAGGTCAGGGTTCGACATGCAATTGAAAATATATATGCACAATTTAAACTTCTAATTAATATATGTCAACTATTTCTTATACAACTTCAACGGTACATCCTTTAATTGCTCTGGCATTTCATCTGGCGCATAGGCAGGGGCATAGAGCATGCCCATCGCGTAAATCTCATTTGCCGGTTCTGGCGCAAAGGCATGCCCACGATGCACGCCGTACAGTACGGAATATCCGGTGATCCCCAAGATTTCTTTCGCATTGGCAAGAGCGGTGTTCAGTTGCCCCAGCGAAGTCGCGTTATTACAGACATCTTCAATGAAAAGCAGGTGCTTGCCTTCAAGTTTTTTCGCCTGCTCATCAAAAATACCAAGAATGCCGTTGCGTTTTTCGGCATAGGCATATTCGATACCGCGGGTTTCAAAGAGCTTCATTTGAATGACTTTCGGCAGAAGCAGCGAACCCATCGCCACACCAACGATGATCAGGTTGTTTTTCTCGCCAAACCAGTGCTCGATTGCTCGGTGATAATATGGCACCAGCGCTTTCTCTTGTTCGGTAGTCAGTAAGCGATAATTGATAAAATACTCGCCATGATAATGCCGCCCGTCTGGTGCGGTTTTTTTGTATTCAAAATGCCCTTTTTGGATAATACCAAACGATTCAAGCAGGGCGAGAAACTCGTCGGCTTCAGGGAAAATATGGAGGTTCGCCGGTTTGGGATTCGTCATATCGATTTGGTGAGTCGTGCGGATTGTAGCAGAAGTACCTGAGAGAAGCGAAGCCGCGCAGCCCTGCACCAAATGGTTCAGTGCGCAGCGTCGTTGCGAGCACTTGGGACTCCTCGCAACGACGCACGCGTTTCGGAACTGACATTGATAAATGATACATTATCATTTATAATAAAGAAATAAAAAACAAATACATGCCAGACGATCAACAACCAAATATTCCGGCAAATGCGAGTATTCCTCCCAATCCGCAAGACATGGCGGCGCAGAGAACTGCCGAAGTAGCGGCTTCCAACCAACCAGGTCCGGTCTCGCAAGAGCCACCCACCGTAAAAAACTCCGCTCCGCCAGGTACTAAGTTGCCGGCTGCAAATCCAACAACACAAACTTCACCTCCA
>CAZLFD010000013.1:19958-32062 GCA_964558715.1 uncultured Candidatus Peribacteria bacterium
TCACCTCCACAGCAACCAACACCGCCTAATACGGCACCTGCCGAACCGGTAAAAAACGTCGCCGCGGCTACTCCGCCAATTCCGCAGATCATTAAAAAACCGGAGGGCGAAATGGATATGGAATCACTACTGCGGACCAAAGGGAAAAAAATCGACGCTGATGCATTTAATGTTGGAGTCGGCGAGATCAATCAGAAATTCAAGGAACGTGAACTCGCGGTCAAAGCCAAACAGATGGGTGTTCCATACGTGAATCTGATGGAGATACCGGTTAACCCCGATGTCTTTGCCATTATCCACCGCGACGAATCGACCGAATTCAACATCGTGCCGTTTTACAACATCGGTAAGCGCCTGCGCGTAGCGGTAACCGATCATACGAATGAAAAAACCCATGCTTACATCGAACAGTTAAAAGAAAAGTTTGAGGTCGATGTGAGTATCTGTTCGACAGAGTCACTCAAGCACGCGCAAAAAAACTACGAAAAGCGCTTTTATTCCAATCAAGAAGAAGTCATCGCGTTTTTTGACCCGAACCGCGAAATCAATCTGCAAGATGAATTAGCAGCCGCCAAAGAGCTGCCAAAAAAAATGGAAGGCCAGAAGAGCGATATCGTCCTTAACTTGCTTCATGAGATCGTGATGCGCTTACGAGTATCTGACATCCACATTCAACCGGAGGAAACCGAAGTGGCAATCCGCGCTCGTGTTGATGGCGTGCTAAAGGAGATATGCCGCATCAATAAAAAAATCAGTAATTACCTGATACAGCAGATCAAGCACGATGCCTCACTTAAGTACAACATTTCAAACATGCCGCAAGACGGCAAATACACCTTTACCGCGAGCGACCGGAATGTGGATGTACGTGTATCGACCCTACCGACCAACTTTGGCGAAAGTGTGGTACTGCGATTTTTAGATGCCAAAAAAGGAATCGTACCACTCGAAAAACTCGGCTACCCCCTACGGATCATGGGCGCGTTTGAAGAAGCGATATTCAGTACCATGGGCATGATTCTCGTTACGGGGCCAACTGGCTCTGGTAAAACGACCACGCTGTATAGTGCGATTTCGCAGGTAAATACGCCAGATAAGAAGATCATCACGCTCGAAGATCCAATCGAGTTCCGTTTGAAAGGGGTGCTGCAAGCGGGCGTTAACCACAGTGTCGGTTTCGATTTTGCCAGAGGCTTACGCTCGATTCTTCGCCAAGACCCAGATGTTGTGCTGGTAGGTGAGATTCGCGACCAAGAAACTGCCGAAACCGCAATTCAGGCAGCGCTCACCGGCCACATCGTGTTTTCGACCCTGCATACCAATTCTGCCGCAGATGCGATTCCACGTTTGATGAACATGGGCGTGGCGGCTTTTGTACTTGCACCAGCGATTCGGATGATTACTGCACAACGCCTCATTCGCAAAGTGTGTGATAATTGTAAAGCAGCACGCGCGTTAACTGATGAAGAAAAAGTGGAAATTAATGAAGTGTTGGAATCGGTCAACAGCATCGGGCACAAATTCGAGATGCCACAAACGGTGATGGAGGGAAAAGGCTGCGACCGTTGCGGCGGTATCACCTATCGCGGCGAAACAGCAGTAACCGAGATCTTGAAAGTGGATGATAAGATCCAGAAGCTGATCTTCACCGACTTTTCTTCACAAAATATCTCACGCGTGGCACGCGAAGCCGGCATGCTGACTATGTGGGAAGAAGGTATTGTAAAAGTGATCGAGGGGATTACGACTGTTGAAGAGATCAAACGTAAAATCGCTAAATCACCGCCGCTAAAAAAGTTGCAGGCAGATATGAGTGAGAGATAACCAGGAATCAGCAATTTGCAATTGGGAAAAGCCAAAAAATACGTCGTTCCCCTAATACAACGCGAAGGAGTGGCATGAGTGAAACCGCGCAGCGTCGTTGCGTGGAACGACCACAGGGAGTGACGCGGTAAACTAGAAAAAAACAGACATATTTTGTTTTGAATAATTCTGGGTTGCGTCAGTGCTCCCGTTGATCGCACTTCGCAAAGACATCCCGAGTACACGGGATGGTTGCACAATTAGATTTTTCCATATTCTTGACAAACAACAGATAAAAATTGAATGTGCGCTTGAAATTTTCCGTAGCAAAATGAGTCTTGTAAGTCCTGAATCGGGCAGTTGGGCGAAATGGTTCCGAGATACCGCTTTTTGGGGGACTGTCGGAGGTGTCATCGCCTATTATGGATTATTGGCACTTCCAGAGGTCGCAGGAAATGTTGCTGAGGCATGGGGTCTGGGAGATTCACGCTTAGCCATTGAGGGGCTGAACTTGCCCGGAGTAGGTCAAGGAGAAGCTATTGCAGAAATTACAGGTGATATTGGATCTGCTGTAATGAACACGATAGCCGCCTAAATACAATCCTTACTTTTTAGTTCCGATACGATCTGCTCGATTTCATCTGGCGGAATGTGGGTTTGGTCATCGACAGTTTGAATCAAATGATGGCAGATCTCTTTGCCGCGTTTGATTTCAATCGCCATACTTTCGAGTCGACGTTCAAGTTCTTCATCGGTTATCGGGGCGCGACTGCGGATGCGTTCGATCAGGATTTCGCGCGGTGGCGGGAGTAGGAAAAATGAGACTACGTTTTCCCGTGGCAGTTTTTGTTGAATTGATTCACAGCCCTGAATATCGATATCGCGCACCACAATACTCCCCTGCTCTAAATGCGGGATAATGGATGATTTAAGCAATCCGTACCGTTGATCGCCATGAACCCACGCCCATTCAAGCAATTCATCATCGGCTACTTTTTGGTCGAACTCATTAGGAGTAAAAAAGTGATAATCCACACCATCCACTTCGCCCGGGCGTGGCGGGCGTGTGGTCGATGAAACGGGAAATCTCCATTCTGGATGGCGCTCTTTCAGAATGCCCACGGTTATGCCCTTGCCCACACCCGATGGCCCGACGATGAGGAGAAGCCGCCCGGAGAAATTACTTGACATTTGCAATAATATATTTTATTATGATACGAAAACATCATTTACTGGCAGAAGCACTTCGCGGCTTACAATAACGGTAAATGCTTGATTTTTCAACCCGGTTCCGATACAATTACCTGAATACATTCACGTATTCCAAACGCCCCTTAAAACAAACGACTCCCCTAAATGTTCTACACAAAAAAGGTGTGGGAAAAGTGGGGATAATGAGTCACTCAAAATAATGGATGATTCACTCTCCCTACTTTTCGATGGCCAACGACTAAGGCCGCCCACCGAAAAGATCCCTCCATTGTGAGGGATTAAACAAACACAAAAAAAACAAACACAAAAAGACACGGGATATACTCTGTGTACCCTGTGCATACACCGTGTAAACAAAAACACACATGATGACCGTTGGAACCCCGGTCCAAAAAACAGGAGTTCCAAAGAACGGTAGGGAGTCTTTGAATCACCCGGAGTCGTCGGGAATTCATTCTACCGCTCGGCAGTCATCGCATTTCCTGGGTCGAACCTTAGAAATTCCCCGTACGGAAAGCGTATGCGCACGAGCAATGGTCCGAATGGAGCACCTCTGTACAGCGCCTTATCGTCTGACAAGTGATCAAATCTCCATTCGGACCATTCCTTTATACGGCCAGTAGAGACCGCTCCTTTAAAAGATTAAAGGAGTTTAATTTATATTTTTCTTATAGTGTTGTCAACTATTTCTGCATGACTAAAAATGCAGAGCGTCGTTACGAGGGAATCATACCCTAGGAGGACGACCGAAGCAATCTAGTAAAAAACAGTTCTCATTCCGGACATGATTTCGCATGGAGAAAAAAAGGGATGCATCATAAAAGATGCCACACTCAGAGATTCTTAATCGAGCTTAGAATGACAGAGTAGGTCTTGACTATGTAGTCGATCCCGCCTTGGTAGCAGCGGCTTTTTCTGGAGCAGCTTTCGCCTTCTGCTGACCACCGAAAGCATTGAATAAACGTGCAATTCGGCTTTTTTTACGAGCCGCGTTGTTTTTGTGAATGAGATTCTTTTTCGCGCAAGTATCGATGGATTTTTGTGCTTCATCAAAATACTTGCCTACTTTTTCGCCCTCTCCGGCTTCGCTCCATTTAACCAGGTTCTTATATAAAGAACGCATCTTTGAAAGCTGTGCATGATTGCGCACACGTACTTTAGTATTCTGGCGCATACGTTTCTTGGCTGAAGCAATAATCGGCATAAAACTTGAGAAAGTCGAAAAAGCGTGCGTGCATTGTGCGAAATTAACGCTGTGATTGTCAAGATGTTTCTTGTTCTGACGTAGGGCTTGTTCAAAGCCATACGATATGCGAGAATCTCGAAGATTTTATCACCGCTCTCGTGGACCCAAAAGCTGCCCGTATGTTCCGCCTCGCTTTCATATTTATGCTTGTCTGGCTAGTGCTCACCTGGTTTGCGCCAAGTCCAAAAGAAGAGCAAGAGCAGACAGATTCTGGAATTACGGTCGAAACGACGAAAGAAGATTATCCGCGTGGGCAATTGGTGCAATTTGAATTACAGAACGAAACTGCGGAACAGTCAGAAGTGCAGCTACAACTCGAAGCACGCAAAAAGGGCGAATGGCAAAAACTAGAGGTGGAAAACGATATTTATTCACTGCAGCCAGGAGAAAAACGCATCGTCGTTTTTGAAGAGCAAAACGTCGCATTCTTCGGAGAAAACGGCAAATACCGCTTTCAGGCAGTAAATCTGGTGGATAATGAGTTTATCGCTGAGCAAGAGTTTGCCGTGGGTGACCCTGGTATTTTTCGTGCTCTGTGGCGCGGTGTCTTTTTCAAACCGATCGAGAACGCACTTATTCTTTTATTGGAATTCAGTGGACATTACCTGTGGCTAGCCATCGTGTTACTCACTATTGTCGTTAAATTGATTTTGCTGGTGCCGAGTAAGCGCGCGATCATCGCTCAGCAGAAAATGCAAAAGGTACAGCCCGAACTAGAGAAAGTGCGCAAGCAATACGCAAGCGATCCACAGCTGCAGGCACAAGAGATGATGAAGCTTTGGAAAAAGCACAAAGTCAATCCCGGTTCAGCGCTCTGGCCAGTCATCATCCAGTTTCCGATTCTGATTGCACTTTTCTTTGTGGTGAAAGAAGGGCTGGCACCCCATAACTCCTACCTGCTCTACCCCGTACCGTTTCTGCAAAACTTCGACTTCACGTTGATCAACTTTCACTTTCTGTGGATGTCGCTCGACAAACCCGATCCGTACATCATTTTGCCACTCACTATCGGCCTGTTGCAGTTTGTTCAGCTAAAAACGATGAATGTGCGGCAGAAAAAGCGCAAAGCAGCGGGTGGCAATGCTGAGCCGCCCACGCAGCAAGAGCAGATGATGAAGATGATGAGCTACATGCTGCCGGGAATCGTGGTCTTCTTCTCTGCCACCCTACCGGCTGCCGTAGGGCTCTACTGGGGTGTTTCGACGCTATTTTCTATCGTGCAGCAAGAGGTGATCCACCGCAAAACCGAGCAAGATGAAAAGCCGCAAAAAGGCGATGAAATAATTGTAGAAGCAAAAGAAGTATCAGAATCGACGGATGAGAAAAAGGTTGAGAAGAAATCTGCGCCGAAGAAAAAACCCAGCAAGAAAAAAGGGAAGAAGTGATTCTTCCTATTCTCTCGTTAACAAAAATGACTGCAAAAGTATAAGGGCAGAGTAATGGCGATTACCAGGCGGAAGGCACTGCCCTCAAAAATATCGCCAAATACTATCACCCCGATTACAAGCGCAGAGATGCGTATCAGCCACTTGCTAGTAGATTTTTTGATCTTCATAGCAACAATACGAGCAAGGTTCTTGAAAGGCCGAAAGCTTGGTTTCATTTATTTAGAACGAACCGAAAAATCGGATACATGTCCCCTAGGAGCAAGATCATATAACTATGAGAATTGTTACCGTGTTCACCAAAAAAATGACAAGTCGGAACAAAGGTCGATTGTGGTTTTCGACCCTTTTTATTCCCCCCCCCAGCCCAAGTGGGAAGCTCAGCACCGTAATGCCAATCCTGTTTGCAGATTGCGGTTTGCTGTTTGCTTTTTCTGCCTGCTAACTGACTTCTTTGATTTCTTTACTCAAGATATTCGGTGTATCACCATCGAACTCGAGTTCGTAGATGATCGGAGCACCGGTAGGAATTTCGAGCCCGGTGATCTGATCATCGGCGATGTCTTCTAGGTACTTGGTAACTGCACGGAGCGAGTTACCATGTGCCGCTACAAGCACTGTTTCGCCTTTTTTCAAACGCGGAATGATCTCTTTTTGAAAATACGGTACGGCGCGTTCGAGCGTGCCTTTGAGGCTCTCTCCTTCTGGTGGTGGTGTATCATAGCCGCGACGCCAGATTTTGAACTGTTCGGTGCCAACCTCGGCTTCGACTTCGTGCTTATATTTGCCTTGCAGGTTTCCATAATGCCGTTCGGCAAGCGCGACTTCGTAGACATACACAGGAAATTCCCCTTCGACGAGTTCGTATTTTTGACAGGGCACGGTGCCCTCAGCTGGGAAGAAGATCGGCGTTTTGCCGCTTTCGTTTTTGTGCAGTATAAGATGCAAAGTAATGAGAGCGCGCTGCAAGTGTGAAGAATAGGCCACATCAAATTCCACGTTTTTGAGGAGTTCACCGGCTTTTTCGGCTTCTGCCCAGCCTTCATCAGCAAGCGGAACATCGATCCATCCGGTAAAACGGCTTACTTTATTCCAGAGTGATTTTCCGTGTCGTACGAGAATGAGTTTTCCAACCATTTTGTTTCAAAAGAGTCGCATTAATTATAACATGGTGACTCGCGGAATCGCAATGTGAAAGCGGGATTTACGAAGCAGAAAACATTGTAAAAAAATCTAATGAACTACCCCGAACCCAGAGGGTCGGGGTATCACCGCCCCATTCACATTACACCTTCGAATAATTTTAGTTGATCTCTATGTATCTGTGTATATTCCTCACATCCTTGATTCTTCACATAATTATGTATCGTGCTCTCATTCCCATGCTGTCCAACAGTGTTGGTATCGTAACAGCTGGTCCAAAAGTCTCCACCCCATAGAAGTTTTTTTACTTCCAAACATTTGGAAAAAATTTCTTTCGCTGTAGTCAATTTTATTAGAGTGACGATTTTTAGTGATGGAAACTGCAAGATCGCTTTGGACGCTAAAATGGACATGGTCGTTGTCCGTTCCGATCTCAACGAAAGATATTTCATAACATTCGCTTATTTGGCTACATACCTATTTCAGAACTTCGGACACCCTCAGTGTGAATACTTTTCTTTAATATTTGGCTGGGAAAACAAGGTGGTAGAGGAGCAAGGTCTTGTTGTGCCGTTTGATAATATGTTCCGCTGTCACATTGCCATTCTACCCCGAGGCAGAGCCTCGGGGAATTCTTTTCGAGTAAACGTATCGGTCGCACGGTTGTTGTCAACGAATGGGGTGACGCCCAGCCTTTTCTTTCTCCTCTTTCCAAATGAATACTATCGACTCCGATAATCAGCATGACGATTCTCAACTCACTTCGCCGCTAAAAGGTGTTATCGCTGCGGGTGATCTGGTCATTCTCGTTACTGCCGATGAGCTCCCAAATCTAAGCGACCCTCTTCTGGCGCCGCACCTTCACATACTCCGTGACGTCATCGATCAACACGCGATTACCTTGGTGACCAAAAAAAGTGATTTTGCCGACGCCATCGGAAAACTCTGCATGCCACCACATCTCGTGGTGTGCGATTCAGCGATTTTGTCCGATATTGCCGAGATGACTCTAAAAAGTGTCGCGCTTACGACTTTTTCAATACTCATGGCACGTAGCAAGGGCAATTTTTTCGGTCTTTGCCAACGATGCTCGCGCCGCCAGCACCCTGCAGTCGGACGATAAAGTCCTTATTGCAGAAACTTCAAATGAACACTTCCCGGGTGGTGACGTAGACCGCAAGCTGATACCGCAACACATTACGACGAATATTTCTGAGGAAGTCATCTTTGATATCTATGATCAACCGGGGTTGCCAGAAAACATCGCAGAATACCGCTTGATCGTTCCATGTACTGGCTTGTGTCATTTCGCCTGATGAGATGCTGAAACGTATCCGTTTTGCCCACGAAGCGGGTGTGCCAATCATGGCATATGGCTTTTGCATCGCGGCGATCTTTGGCAAATTAGAGCCGCATGACGGAACTTTTTTACGAGAAAGCTACAGCCTGATTTTACAAAAAGACTTGAATTTTTTAATGATTCATGCAATAATAGAGTGAAAAACAAACTTTCATTTTCAAACACCAAATGAAACATCTTATCAAACAAGTGCCTTTCGAGGTTTACTCGATGCTCTTTGTTCTCGGCGCATTCGCCGTAATGCTCCTTTTTGGCGGAGCTCAGAGTGCTTTTGCACAGCCAGGTCTATTCGACCCTGCTACAGACGTGCCCGAAGCAGTTCCAGATACTGACTTTCGTGAAGCGATCGTCAATTTCTTGAACTTCCTTCTCACGTTCTTGGGCTTGCTCGCTATCGCCTTCATCATTTATGCCGGTTTCATCTTTATTGTCGCCGGCGGCGACGAAGAACAGGTCGGAAAGGCAAAAAAAATCATTCTCTATGCCGGTATCGGTATCGTTGTGGTTCTATTGTCATTCGCGATTGTTCAATTCTTCATCAGCGTCGGTCTGGGCGCCGGCGGCGAAACCTAAGCAAAACGATTCACATCCGATTACAACAAATCCCGCCTTCTCGAACGAGAGGGTGGGATTTTTGCATCCCGAATATCAATATGCCTCAGAAGAGTGTGGAAAATCGTTAGAACGGACAGCAGTGCAAAACGCTTCGATCGAGGCTGTTTCTGCAGCCTGGGCATCGCCAAAGCGACGGATAAATCTGGGTGAAAAAGAGCGCGGCGTTCGACCGATGAGATCAGAGTAAACTAATACTTGCCCATCGACCTTCGCACCCGCACCGATGCCGATAACAGGGATTGTCAGCTCGTCGGCGATTTTTTGAGCTGATTCTGCAAACACACACTCCAACACGAGAAATGCGATTCCAGCTTTTTCTAATTTTTTCGCATCGCTTAAAAGCTGTTCTTGTTCGGGACGAGATGTAGCCGCAACCGAGTACTTCTTTGCTGTTTGAGGAAGTAATCCCAAATGCCCGGTAATTTGAAAATCGTTTTTGACAAGCGCTATTACCTCGAGCAGAACCTCATTTCCGCCCTCAATCTTGAGATGGTTGATTCCAAGGTTGCGGAATTGTTTCGCACTTTGCAGAGCAGAATCAGTAGAATCGTACGTACCGAACGGCAGATCGACGACAATATTTGGAGAATCCCCTGGCACTGCTCGCTGTATTGCTTCTGCATGCCGCAGCATCATCTCGAGTGTCACCTGCTTGGTGGAATCAAAACCATATACCGTCATTCCCAACGAATCACCAACCAGCAAAGTATCTGCACCTGCCTCTGCGCTGATTTTGGCAGAAAGATAGTCGTGTACCGAAACCCAGACGAGCTTTTGTTGCATCGAAATCTAAAACAAAATCTAGTCAGAGTCTAACCAATACAATGAAAAGTTGACAGGTCCAAGTCACCAGAAAAATCATCTGACAGGATGCTTCTTATTTGCTGTTTTCTTGCATTCCGCGTATTTTCCTGTAAACTCACTTGGCAAAACCTCAGAAACACCAGTGGGAGGCTGCGGAAATTATTTCACAAAGCCATTTGCACCACTTTTCTATCTTCAATTTATATGCCCAAACACGGGAAAAAATACCGCGCAGCCGCGGAGCTGATTGAGCCAGAAAAGCTCTACTCTTTTGCCGATGGCGTCGCCCTGGCAAAAAAAACATCGACCACCAAGTTTGATGGCAGTATCGAGGTACATATCCTCACCACTGCCGACCCGCGCCACGCCGACCAAATCGTGCGCTCGACCATCACACTTCCGGCAGGAACTGGCAAAAGCCAACGCATCGCTGTATTTGCCGATGGTCCGCAAGCCGATGCGGCGAAAAAAGCCGGAGCAGAAGTTGTAGGGGGCGAAGAATTGATCGACAAAATCGCCAGTGGCGAAATCGATTTTGAAGTCGCCGTTGCCACCCCTGATATGATGAAATCGTTGGCAAAGGTCGCAAAAGTCCTCGGCCCAAAAGGCTTGATGCCTTCACCAAAAGCCGGAACCGTAACGCCAGAAGTCGGTAAAGCAGTCGAAGAGCTGAAAAAAGGGAAAATGGAATTCCGTACAGATAAAGCCGGCATCATCCATTCTATTATCGGTAAAGTCTCATTCAGTGAAAAAGATATCCTCGAAAACCTGACCACCTACATCAAGTCGGTAAACGATAATAAGCCGGCCGGTGTTAAAGGCCAACTCATCAAGACCATAACGATTACCACAACCATGGGCCCGGGCATACATCTTGACCCAGCCGAAGCCACCAAGTAAGAGCATTGGTGATGTAATACGCTGGTTGTGGATGATTCTTGCATCCTGTCTATCAATCTTTCGAACCATAGCTCTATGAGCTTTCCGCAAAAAACCCCCGGCCCGTTCCGTGGCTCTGGCCCGATCTCGTTTCTTGCTTTTGTGGCACTGCCGATAATCGCCTTTACTATCGGTTGGCAAGCGGCAGAAACAAAATACGTCGACCAAACGCCAAAAACTGAGTTTACCGACCAAGGCAATGTATCAATCGGTGATAATGAAGTGCAGAATATCGATATCTCCTTACTGCGTGATGCCATCGATATTATTCGCGAAAAGTACGTCGAGCCAGATGAGATTGACCCCGAGCAAATGAAGTATGGGCTAGTACGCGGAGTCATCTGGTCGCTCGATGATCCGTATTCCGAATTCATGAGCCCCGAAGAAAGCATAGAATTTGAAGACGAACTCGGTGGAGACCTGCAGGGCATCGGCGCAGAATTGACGATTCGTGATGGCGTAATCGTCGTAATCACACCGCTTAAAGACTCCCCCGCTAAGAAAGCTGGCCTCTTGCCCGAAGATATTATCCTCGAAGTGGATGGTGAGGTGGCAGAAGGCAGCGAGTTTCTCAATGTAGTCAAACGCATCCGCGGCGAAAAAGGCACATCAGTAACACTCACGATTTATCGGCCAGATACTGGAGAGCGGCTAGAAATCGATATCGTGCGTGATGCAATTCGTGTCGAGACCGTCGAACTGAGTTTTGATGAAGATATCGCTATTATTGAAGTCAACCAATTCGGCACGAATACCGAACAAGAGTTTGCAACTGCACTTAGTGATGCCTTGGTAGAGAATCCGAAAGGGATTATTCTCGACCTCCGCTTTAATTCTGGTGGGTTTTTAGATACCGCCGTCAATATGGTTTCGGCGTTTATAAAAAGCGGCAAGGTCGTGATTCAAAAGGGCCGACCGCCCAATACCGAAAGTAAGTTCGTTTCTGGCAATGTAAAAACCGACCTGCCACTTGTCGTACTGCAAAATAGTGGCTCTGCCTCTGCCAGCGAAATCGTAAGTGGTGCACTGCAAGATGTCGATCGCGCGCTGATCGTTGGCGAAAAAAGCTTTGGAAAAGGCACCGTGCAAGAATTAATCCCGATGCAAAACGGTGCGCACCTGCGCCTAACGGTGGCCAAATGGCTTACTCCTGGGGGGCGCGATATCGGCAAAGTCGGCATTGAACCCGATCTGCATGTCGAACGTACAAGCGAAGAGATAGCGAATGATGAAGATCCGCAGCTTGAAGCCGCCCTCCGCTACCTGCGTGGTGATACCCTCGATGAACTGATTGAGGAATACGGCAATCTTGCCGATAAATTGCAGAATGGCGATTACGAAAACGACGCAGAAAAAGAATAATCAAGCAAATGAACACCTCTGTTGAGGGAGTACGCTCGGAGGGGAAACAGGGGTCTCACAAAAAACGGCTTTGTCTACCGGTACTCAAATTATTCGAGACCCCTGCTTCCCCCTTTACCTTATGCCCATTGAACAAGCTCAGAGCAGGCAGGGGTGTGGCAATTTGAGTTTTCCTGATTGCAGATGGTCTTGTTGCACAAATAAGTTGAACAATAATTAAAAGAAGTGTACTAAA
>CAZLFD010000014.1:0-31614 GCA_964558715.1 uncultured Candidatus Peribacteria bacterium
TGGGTACAGATTAGTATGTGAATATTATAGCAGAGGGGTGTGGGAAGGGTGAAGGGAGTTTGGAGGGGGGGGGAAATGAAATACGATTTCGATATAAGTACTAAACTTACGAGCATCTTCTTGCTGAGAATTTTTACGATTTCAGCACCTACTAATATCATCACCACGGCATAGTATCTCCAGAACATCAGACCAATGAGTGAGCTCGCGACAACGTACGGAATACCCATAACATCAGCAAGCACAAAGGCAATGAATTCGTTCAAGAGCGTGATAAGAACTGCCGCAAACAACGAACCGGTAAGGCTCTTCCAGGAAATGGCGGAGCTTGCAGATGGTCGCCTCATTCAGGCTCGTCTCGCAGGTATCGATGTCGATGAAGCAGCGGAAAGAGAGGTGGTCATGCACGAGCTTTTCTGCGGAGAGGTCGCTGAGGGAGAACCACTGCTGGAGGAAGTAGGTGCGGAGCAAGGGTTTAGGTCATCCCGTTTTCTGCCGCAGTTGTCCTGTTTCTTGTAGTAGTGCGGACAAATCAATTCCAGAAACTGCCCCCAGGGGATGGCCTGATCCATCTCTTCAAGGAATCTATCCATCCGGATTTTTCTGCCGTCGGTGGCAAATTCAAGGATGCTGCTCTGGTTCATAAAAGGTTAAGGAAGTAGCTTTATATTACTATTTCATGCGATTTCTTATCAGGGTTTTTTAGCCTATTCGGGAGTTTTTTTATCAGGGTTTCCTTAAGTGAAAAATTAAAAACTCTTTCAATTGATGCATCGCTTTGCCGCGATGGCTGACTTGGTTCTTCTCTTCATGACTCATCGCCGCATAGACGTGGTTGTGCCCTTCGGGAATAAAAAGCGCGGAGACCGGAATGCCATGCGGAACTTCGCATTGCGGTTCTTTTGTTAGAGCACCTGGAGTCGAGCCGTGAAAAGCTTTGTGGGTCGCGCCCTCGACAAAAGCCGCCACGCAATGAAAGGTCGCCGAGCGGTCGACTTCATTTTCCATGCGGTTACAAAAGAAATCGAGCCACTTTTTATCGGTCGCATGCTCCCCTGCCCCCCAGCGCCGCGTTTTTACACCCAACTCTCCGACGAGTGCCGCAACTTCTAAACCGGAATCTTCGGCAATTGTCGGCAACCCCGTTTTTTTAAAAAAAGCTTCCGCTTTGATGAAAGCATTTTCTTCGTAGGTTAGGCCGTGTTCTTCGACATCGTTTACTAAATCGAGGTCATCAAGCGTAATAAACTCAAATGGCAAATCACCCAGCACTTCCATCATCTCTTTATACTTTCCTTTGTTACCGGTCGCGATGAGGATCTGCTTCATTTCTTCTCTTCTTCTGGCTTTGCCTCGTCATCCAAAAACCGGCGGAAGAGTTTCGTCAGGCGCAAACGATTAGCGGTTTGTTCACGGTATTCTGCGTCATTCGTGTCGTGGCTTTGCCCCTCGTGCGCATTGTGCATAGCGATTTCTGCATCGATCTCTTCATCGGTCGCTTCGGGTTTTGCTTCTGCCAACACCTTGCCGAGTACAAGGCGCTGCTTGGCGCGCTTTTCGGCTTCGGGCCGCATTTCATTGCGCACTTCTTCATCGGTCTTTTTTAGATTTTCGAGATGTTTTTCCCAGGTCATATTAGCGCGTTCCATCTGTTGCTGCAAGAACGCGACCATCGTGTTGAGCTCTTCTTCGATGATGATGTCAGGGATTTCGACTTTGGCGAGTTTCGCCCACTGTTCGATTAGCTCGTTTTCGCGCCGTTGGCGTTCTTCATCTTCTGCCTTTTCAAGGAGGATTTTTTCGATTTCGGCCTCCATATCTTTCGCTGGCATTTTCTTTCCAAACACTTGTTCGGCAAACGCTTCATTTACTTCTGGGCGCTTTTGCTCTTGCACCGTATGGAGTTTGATATCGAAGTGGACTTCTTTACCGGCAAGATGCGCAGCTTGATAATCAGCCGGAAAAGTGACAGGGAAGGTTTTGTCTTCGCCCGGCTTCATGCCAAGCACCTCTTCTTCAAAGCCAGGAATAAAGTTCCCTTCGCCAAGGATGATGGGATGCATTTTGCTTTGTGTTCCATCCAGCGGTACGCCATCGGGAGTCTTTCCGGCGAAATCGAGTTCTACAAAATCTTCTTTCTTTGCTGCGCGTTCGACTGGCGTGCGCTCTTTAAAGCGGTCTTGTAGATTCTGGATGACTTCCTCGATTTCTTTTTTTGCAATAGAGAGCTTTTTCTTCGGCACTGTAATAGCATCCCACTTGCCCAAGTTTACTTCAGGGAGCACTGTGATGGTAGCGGAGAATCGAAAGGGTTCAATAGATTCGAGGTCGACTTCGGGGCGGTCGATGGGTGAGAGTTTTTCGGTGACAATAGCATCGGTCAGCAAGCGTGGAACGGCTATATCGGCGGTTTCGGCAAGAATGATCTCGTTGCCGTATTTTTCGACGATGACATTTTCGGGGATGTGCCCTTTGCGAAACCCGGGAATATTTGCCTCCGCAGATATCTTATCGAGTGCTTGTGTACGGCATTTTTTGAGGACTTCGGTATCCGCCTCGATTACGAGTTTTACTTGTGATTTGGGTAAATCTGTTCGTGTAACATTCATAGAAATATGGAGATAAGCTGACCAATACTAACGAGAACATCATGGGAATTCAAGCCAAGGTGTGGGCAATTCCCGTTTCTAAGTGCCTGTAAATACTTTTGGCTCGTGGGCGGCTTGAAGGCGCCGAGCTTCTCTCCCTTAAGGGCAAAAGAGCATAGAGGGGTTATCGATTATATTCCTTGCCACTTCATTCAGAACTCCCCCTTAGTCCCCCTCTTGACTCAAGAGGGGGAAGCTCCGCGCTATTATCCCCACATATACAGCACTCATAGAAAGTTATATTTGAAGCTCACAGAAAGGGAGTTATACAACTCTCTCCAGAATGAGAGTAGTCGCAAGATTTTTTGACTTTTCGCGTGGAAATCGGCAGATTACAAAGCGTATCTTGCGTTTAAAAACTATGAATTCCAAGCAGCCCAAAGGCGCCGGTTCTTCATCCGCGTTGACTCTTTTGTGGAAGCTTTTTTTAGTAATCGGTATCGGGGGCGGAGGCTTCGTGGGGTTGGGGGTACTTTGGGTGATGTTGATGCCGGCTCCGTTTGTACTGGGCGGAGAAGATCAGCTGATCAAGCGTTCGATTCCTGCTAATGGTGATTTTATCATCGAGTTTTCGAACGCGATGGATCAGCCAAGTGTCGAGAACGCCATTGCAACTTCACCACAGATCGAGGGAGATTTTGTTTGGGAGAGCAATAGCAAACTTCGATTAGTGCCCGAAAGCGAGCTAACCGAAGGCAACGAAATATTGTTCACCATCAATAGCGGTGCGCTCGACTGGCTCGGAAAATCCACCGAGCAAGCGGTGACATTTTCGTATGTTGTCACGACTGCGCCAAAAGTAACCATGCTCTCGCCAATCTCTGCCAATGATTGGACGAATCTGCAAAACGCCCGCAATGACGACGAAGCACGATTAGAACCGGAGGCGGCTTTTTGGCAGCGCGGCGAACCGATCACCGTGATGTTCGACCGGCCGATGCGCGCACTTAGTAATAATGACGAAGAAGTGGAAGAAGAGAAATCCCGCTTTCTTCCATATTTAAAAACCGAGCCGCCGATTCCCGGTAAGATAAGGACACTAGGAACCTCGGCATTTGAGTTCTATCCAGATACCACCGCCTGGCCCGAAGCGCGCGAAATTACTGTGACCTTACTCGCGGGAATTCAAAGTATCGATGGCGGCACCACGACCGAAGATATCAGTTGGAAGTTACGCACCGAAGCACCCAAACTCGTTAGCGTAAAAGTTGGCGACGTGACACTGAATTACAATGATGAGACCAAAACGTTTTCTGGCGAGAATATTTTGCCGGATAGTTTTATCGCCTTGGAGTGGAACATGCCCATCGATACAAACAGCTTCTTCGCGCAGTCAGAGCTTACGCCAGAGCGCCCCGTCAAGAACGACACCATCAAGCGCGGCGATCAAAAGAATAACTTGATTTTTTGGGATTTCGATCCGGCTCTGGTGCGAGGAGAAACCATTGAAGTCATCACCAAAAAAGGCGTAGAGCCACTGCACGGCGAATTTGTTTCAGAAGATCCGTACCGCATCAGATTTGAGACGCTCAAAGAACCTTGTGTTCGCATCGCAGGCAATAAAGAAACAAACCAAGTTACCATCGACCCGAACGGAAAGATAGAATTAGATTTTTGCACGCTCACCAGTTGGTGGGATACTACTTTACAAGAAAACAGATCGATGGAAGACGCTTTGCTAGATCATCTTTCTGTAAACCCGACGGTGGATATGGATGAGGTTTCAGTCGGCTGCTGGTCGACGATCTGCGAATTATGGCTGCCATCAAAACCGGGTGACCAATTCGAAATCCGCTTTACTCCCGGGCTGACTGATGTATTTGGACAAGCGGTAGATACAGAAAGCTTTTCAGTGATTGCAGACATCGATGATTATCCACCGATGCTGCGTGCACTTACACGCAATCGTGAACGTAGTGTGTACGACAGTTCAGAGCCTGTCGATATCTACTTCACCGCACGCAATGTGCAAAATATGCGCTTTGTAACCTGTGTTGTGCCGCCCGCAGAAGTCCGCCGTATCGAGGGCGAGGGTGGCTGGAATTGGAATAACTATTCATGTGCAAATCAGAGTGCGCGTACGGTTTCGGTGCCTGGCGAAACGAACGAGACCAAAGTTTTTGGCATACCACTCTTGGGCGAAGATGAACAGGTAACACCCGGAACAGTGTATTTTTGGGAAGCGGTTTCCGACCAAGTGCGCAGCCCTTGGAATGATGAGCTCCTGCGATTTTCAGGAGTAGTATACCCCATGAATGCCGCACTCAGCGTCCAACATAGTGAAGATTTTATAACCGCCTGGGCGACAGATTTTGCTGAGGGCAGGCCGATTTCAGGCATGCAGGTGAGCTTGGTCGATAGTGATGGAAACATAGCCGGAGCAGGGCAAACAGATGAACGAGGGTTATTGACCCTGCAAAAACCGGAAGATTCTGACGATTTTTTTCTGGAGGGCAGAAAGGGTGATCTTAGTACGTTTGTCGGTTTATATTGGAACGACGGTATTGCCCCGTGGGATTTTGGCTTTTCCTATGATTGGCGCGACTCCCCTGGGCTTACCGGCATATTACTCACCGACAGACCGATCTATCGTCCCGGCGACACGGTGCAGTTTAAGGGTATTTTACGCAGAGATGTCGATGCGATCTACGAACTTCCGCCAGAAGATGTACTATTTGTAACCATAGAAAACAGCCGCGGCGAAACGATGTATGAGTCGGAACTTGCACTCGACGAGTTCGGCACGTTGGCGGATGAATTAAACCTCTCTGCCCAGGCAACCACCGGCATGTATCGCATCGACGCCCGCACAAGCGAAGATGGTGAGTGGAGCAATTCGGTATCGGGCGTGTTTTGGGTGGAAGAGTATAAAAAACCTGATTACAAAGTCGCCTTTCATGGCGACCAAGAAGAATATGTTTCTGGTGAATCACTGGATATAACGATTGCGACGGAATACTTTTTTGGCAGTCCGGTAAAAAATGCCGATGTCGAATGGCATATTGTTGCATCGCCACTGTACTTTGACCGCTGGTCTGGCGGCGGCTGGTTTTCGTTTGGCACCGATGAGCAGTGGTGTTGGTGGTACTGCGAAGATGGGCAAGAGGTTATACAGCGTGGCAGTGGCAACACAGGTGATGCAGGAGAAATGCAGATATCAATTCCGCTAGATACTGAAACTCATCAGTTCTACACACTTACCGCTACGGCAATCGATAGCAATGGCCGCACCGTTTCTGCGAACAAGACCTATCCGGTTTTTTCGGGTAAGTTTGTCTTGGGTGTACGAACGACCGATTTTTGGCTCGATGAAAACGCCAAACAAGTAAAAGCAGAAGCGCTCGCGACAGACCTGCAAGGGCGTCCGCTAACGGGCAAGAAATTTTCAGCAACTCTGCAGAATGTCACCTGGAACAGCATCAAAAAACAAGATGTCGATGGCAATTTTTATTGGGAAAACACGCAAGAATTTACAGAGCTGGATACGACGACAGCGAGCACCAATATTGGTGGTAAGGTAGAAATCACATTTCCACTGAAAGACGAAAAAGCATACTACGGCGACTTACGCACTCTACTAACGGCGAAAGATGAGAAGGGCAATACAGTAGAAGCTGCGGATCGTATCTGGCGAAGTTCGTCACAGTATTCTTCACCGAGCACCCGTCAGAATCATGACCGTATCGACCTGATCGCCGAAACACCAGAAGTTGCCCCGGGTGAGACGATCAGACTGCTACCGGCTTCTCCATTTAATGAGGATGTATGGGCTTTTGTCAGCGTCGGCCGTAAACAGGCGGTCTATCGTGATGTCTTTTTATGGCAGGCCGGCACGCCCATTGAAATCACGGCTACTAAAGAAATGGTGCCAAACACCTTTGCCATCGTGACACTTTTTAAGGGGCGGGGCGATCTCTTCCGCATTCGCGATCAGGTAGAAGAATATCAAAATCTGGCGGTAGAGGTTGAGGCAATAGATGAGCAGCTAACCGCGCTCCAGAAAAAGAGAAGTACCATCACCGAATCACTCCTCGATGATAAATCAGAAGAGCTGGTAGAGGCGCTCGGAAAAGGGCTCGAAACGGTAAATCGCGATATTGATAACATCGTCATGAAGAAAGCCGATATCGCAGATCGCAGGGCAGGATTAGAAGAGGCTATCCGCCTGGTCATGGGTGCCGATGCATCGATTCCCGAACAAGTCGCGTCGCATCCGTACCCAGAAGCAAAGGTCGGTATCGCGCCTATCAAAGTCTCTGCCGAGAGTAGGCGTCTGCGACTAAAGATCACGCCCAATCAAGCAGAATATTTACCAGGTCAAGATGTAGCGCTAACGATTATGGCTACCGATAGTTTTGGGAATCCGGTGGAAAATGCCGATCTTTCGATTGCCGTGGTAGATGAATCGCTCTTGGCATTGAAGAGTCGACAAGATGAAGATGTCTTTGAAGTCTTTTTCCGCATGCGCGATATCGGTGTACGGTTGGCGAGTTCAATGGTTGCATTTATCAATCGGCTCGATGTCGATACAGCCAAAGGGCAAAAAGGTGGTGGAGGTGAAAGTGACCTAGAACTGCTGCAAAAAAAACGGGGTGATTTTCGTGATACCGCCTTCTGGCTTGCGAACCTAAGAACGGATATTAACGGTGAAGCAGCAACCGGTTTTATCTTGCCGGATAACGTGACGAGTTGGCAGGTGTGGGTTACGGCAAATACGCAGAATTCACACTTTGGCAGCAGCAAGATGAACTTTTTTAGTCGCAAGCCACTCGTCATCACGCCTTTGTTACCAAGATTTCTCATTGCCGGAGACACCGCCACCATCGGTGCAACAATTACCAATCGGGATTCTGATGAACTGATTGTACGAGCGGCATTTGAGGGGGAGAATGTGGAGATCATTACCAAAGATGCTGAGTCGTTCCGCCTTGACGGTGATGGCGAAACGACCCTCTTTTATACCATCCGTGCACAAGCCAGTGAAGAAACACCACTAGCACAATTAGCGCCAGCCGTCTTCACCTTTTCTGTGCAAGGCGACACCGAAACAGCTGTTGATTCTGTGGAATATTCAATACCGATCAAAGCTCCTGCAGTGGGCGAAAGCATTGCCACAAGCGGATATTTGGGAGCAAACACGAATGCGGTGCAAGAAAAAGTCGTTGTACCCGGAGGGGTTCTAAAAGATGTTGGGCAGATCTTTATCGGCCTAACTGCTGGCGCCGTGGGCGACCTGGCAACAGGAATCGCTGCGCTGACGCAATTCCCCTATGGCTGCACAGAACAGATCGTCAGTGCGCAATTGCCAAATGTTGCCTTACTCAGATTAAATGATGTTCAAGGCGATCAATTAGATATTGGCGATTTTGATACCATTACCACAAGAAAGATGATCGAAACCGGCGTACAGTCACTTTACGAGCACCAGAACCCGGATGGCGGCTTTGGTTTCTGGCAAAACTCAGAAACGAGTTATCCGTATTTGACCGCTTACACATTGTTTAGCATGGAGCAGACTGCGGAGCGCGGTATTACGGTAGATGAAGATATTCGCAAACGTGCACGTGCCTATCTGCGCCAGAAAGTCTGGGAAGACCTGCGTAATGGAGCGACTGACAATCGTCCGGAATTCCCCAATAACGATGCGCGCGCATTTGCCATGTACGCTCTTAGTTTTGGCGAAAGCTTTGACGAGTCGATGTTAAGCCAACTGTATGAACGCCGCAGTCAGATGTCTGCCGAGGGGAAGGCTTTTGTCATGCTCACTGCTCAGCAAGTGCTAAACGCCGACCCATCGCCAATGGCAAGCGCACTGCTGCGAGAACTGGAACAAGATGCTGTGCAAACCGATCGCGAAGCTTATTTTAGTGGCGGAGAATATAGCTGGAATTTTGGCTCCGATGTGCGTTCGACCGCAATCGTACTCTTAGCGATTCTAAGGGAAGATACCGAGCACCCACTGCTACCAAAGATCATGGAATATCTGCGCGATAAAAAACAATCTTCCGCGCGGTATGCCGGTAGCCCTTGGGGCACAACGCAAAATACGGCGTGGGTGCTTTTTGCACTGATCGAGTTCTTGCAGGCCAATCCTCTCGAAGCTGCGAATGTAACAGTTGCGAAAGACATGCAGCAGATTTTAAGTGATCGGTTAGATAGTCTGAACCGCACCTCAGAGGTGAGTATTCCTATTGCCCAGGCAAATACAGGCATCACTACAAACTCTATCGACATCAATAAAAGTGGTGGCGGAATCAGTTACGATATCGTCGCCAATTACTTTTTACCGGTAGATCGGGTAACGGCGCGTAATCATGGCCTTGGAGTATTTCGAGAATTATTTGCTTTTGAGGATACAGGGAAAAAAACACCCATCAACTCTGCAGAGCAAAGTGCCCTTATTCGTGGCCGCACGACTATTCTTGTGCCAGAAAATCGCTACTTCGTGGGCGTGCGGATTCCGATTCCAGCAGGAACCGAAGCAGTGAATTTTGCGCTCGAAACAGAAGATCAAAGTTTGCGCGATGAGGTTGATGCGTGCGTCCGCTACTGGTGCCCCGACAATGACAGTTGGCGTTTTGAGCATAAAGAATATCGCGATGACCATATTTTTCTCTTTGCCGAATATTTACCAGCTGGCAGATACGAGTTTAACTTTTTGCTCCGTGCCAACGTAGTCGGAAAATACCAACTGTTACCAGCCGTTGCAGAAGAGATCTATCATCCCGAAACGTCTGGCCGTAGCGCGGGCAACATGTTTGAAGTAAAAGCACGTACGCCATCGACAACTCCGGCTACATCAGGTGCAGAGGAGTAATGGTGGCTGTCGACTTGCAACTTACCCTCTGAACGTGCGAAGATAAAGGCACTTCTCCGTTACCTCATGAAAACCACGAAAAAGAATGTGAAGATTTTTTCAGCGAATTCTCATCCCGGTCTGGCGGAAGAAGTAGCGAAGTTAATGGGTATTCCGTTAGGCAAGCGGACATTAAAGAAGTTTTCCTGCGGCGAGCTGTATGTCAATTTTGAGGAATCGATTCGCGGACACGATATATTTCTGGTCGCCACGAGTCGACCCAATAATGTGCATATCGATTTTTTCGAACTGTTCCTTATGTGCGATGCCGCGCGGCGTAGCTTTGCGCGGCGCATCCATGTAGTCATCCCGCATTTTGGTTATGCCCGGCAAGACAAGCTGCACGCCGCACGCGAGTCGATTTCGATGAAACTATGCGCCGATATGCTTACTCGCAGCGGAGCCGATCACGTCATCACCCTCGCCCTTCATGCCGATCAGAGCCAGGCTTTCTTTGATGTTCCGGTCGATAATCTGTCATCGCGAAAATTGCTGATCGACCATTTTCAAAAGCAAGACCTTTCCGACACTATCGTGGTTTCGCCTGATGTCGGTGGAGCCAAAGCGGCTAAAAAGTTTGCCGATGCCCTCGGTATCGATCTAGCAATTCTGCACAAAAGCCGCCCCCAACATAACGAGTGTGAGATGTCGCATGTAATCGGCGATGTTAAAGGGATGCGCACGATACTTTTTGATGATATGATCGATACGGCTGGTTCGGTATGCAATGCCAAAGAAATCTTATTAAGCCATGGCGCGCAAGATAAAGTAAGCCTGTGTGCAACACATCCGATTTTTTCTGGTCCTGCTATTGAGCGCCTCGAAGGCGCCAATTTTTCCGAAATCGTCGTTACGAATTCGATACCTATTCCCGAAGATAAATTGTTGAAAAACCTCACGGTCATCTCAATTGCACCGCTCATTTCAAACGTTATCATGAATGTGGTGCGCGAAAAATCGGTTAGTGAATTGTTCTACTAAACAAATGTACATTTATCCGGAATCAATTTCTTTTAATACATGTTGTTTATTTCCATTGATTCGGTATTGGTTTCATTTGATCCAATAATATCTCAAGCGCAGGAATTTTTAGGGTGCTTTCTATTTCACCCTTTAATACACGTTTTCTGTATTCTTTTATGCACTGTGAATCCTCACTATCTAAACATCTGAACTCCTCACTAATGTCTTCATTACCAAAGGAACCACCCATGACATTATCACATCCATATTGAATATTGCAGCATCTACACATATCATGTGAAGCTATGATCCTCTATTCATCCCAAACAGGGAACTTATTATTATACCCACAAACCGGGCATATGTGCTGTGGATTAACCACTTTTGGCATTACCAGCTCTCCACATTGATTCGACTATTGTCGACTCCTTTCTGCTCTAATATCTCGCGAATATCGACGACCATCTGCCGACCACCGCAAATACTCACCTCGGTATCTACAAACTCCTCTTCAGGCAATGTTTCGACAAAGTTGGTTACTCGGCCTTCAACATAGTCGACTTCTGCATCGGCTTCTGGTTGCGAAAGACATAGTCGATAGCGAAAGTGCTCTGGCGCTGCTTGCTGTAGTTCACCAAATTCCTCCACACAAAATAGGTTGGCCGCATGGCGCACGCCAAAAACAAGATGAAGCGACGGGGAAGATTTGCTTTCTTCGAGAGACTGGTAGATAGAACGAATCGGCGCGAGGCCGGTTCCGGTAGCGATTAGGAGTTGTTTTTTATTTGGGTGCTTGATGGCGAATTTACCCATTGGACCGCGAAATTGAACAGACTCACTCGGCTGAAGTTTCCAGAACAGTTCACTGGCGGCGCCTCCCTCGAGATATTTAATAAGCAGTTCAAACTCTGGCAATTGCGACGGGCTACTCGCAACAGAATAGGCGCGGTGCGTTTTGGCGTCTACCTCTAGTAAAAAAAACTGCCCAGGAATAAAATCTTCTACTTCACCATCGGTAATGCGAAAACGAAAAAGACCGGTATCTTTTGCTATTTCTTTGTATGATAGCAATTCTGCAGTAAAAGGTGCATGTGGGTTCATGATTTCTGAGATGATTTTGCGGCGGTTATTCTCTCTAGCCAAAACGAAAAAAGCAAGAAAGCCAATGCGACCCCCATGATTAGAATCATCTTCCCGACTGTTGCCAATTGCAAGCTCAGCCAGCCGAGCAAGAGGGAAAAGCTGAGAAAGAAAAGAAGTGTCTCGCGAGGCGAAAAACCAAGTACAAGGAGGCGATCGTGCAGATGCAGCTTATCTTGCCCCTTCATGGGGTTTTTTCCGGCAAGAATCCGCCGTAACAAAACATACGTGGCATCGAGCATCGGGAGCGACAGGACAATAAATACCGTCGCCATTTTTCCACCGGAAAAAACCGAAATGCAAGCGAGCACAAAGCCAAAGGTCATCGCACCGGTGTCGCCCAGTAACATACGTGGTGGTGGGAAGTTGAAAAAAAGAAAACCAGCCGCGGCGGCGGCAAATACAAATGAAAGCAGGGCGATCTCAGGTTGATTTACGTGTGGCGCCAAGCTCAGCATCCCCAGAAAAACACCCGCAGCAACAGCAGAAGCAGTTGAAAGCCCGGGCACGCCATCGAGCCAGTTCATCACATTGGCAAAGCCGACCAGCCAAATTGCAGTAATGACTCCGGGTAAAAGCATAAATACATCACTCAAGTCGATCGTGCCACCAAGCGGATTGCTAACATAACGAATACTGATTCCTGCAGCGACAATAATCACTGCAGCCAGAAAATGGAATATCAAACGAATTGCCGGTGATATTTGCTTGCGGTCATCCCAAAAGCTCACAGCGGCGATAAGTGCCGTTGCCAAAAATAATCCGGTGAATTTTGCCGTCTGGTCAAAAAAGAAGCTGAGGGCGAACAGTAAAGCAAGTACAGGGGCAATGCCGCCCGGTAATGGAATCGGTGCCCGATCATGCCCGTATTTCTTGGGGTTATCGAGCAGCCCCCACTTGGGGAATAAATGCAAAACCACCACGCTCAAAAACGCGCTCAAAGCAAAGGTGACAACAATGGGGGTGGCGAGTTCGAAGTTGATTTGCAGACAATAAATCTGTGCTCATTGTGACAAAAAAAACCCCTAAGGAAAATCTTAGAGGCTTTTTCCTTTCATCACAACGATTTATTGAGTAGCACCTTCTTCAGTGTCTGTAACCGAAGCCTCGGGCGTACTGGTCGGTTCGAGAATGCTTTCTCCCGCGTCCTCGGTTTCTTCAGCAGGTGTCTCATCTATGTCGTCAGATCCACCATCTTCCATCGACTCGCCCCCTGTCATGTCGACTGGTTCATCGAGTAGTTCCGCAATGGTCTGTACATAAACTTCAAACGGCTGTGGTCCGGCAAGGAAGCGATCGCCAACAAAGAATGCAGGAGCACCCGTCACGCCAAGGCGCTGCGCCTCGATAGTCGCTTGGGTGATCTGCTCGTCAGGAAGGCGATCGGTATAGCAGGTGAGAGTATCACCTTCAAGCTGCAATAAATCGGATAATGCTTGGCGGATTTGGGCAACGACATCTTCTGTTATCTGTTGGTTGTTGTTCAAAATGCCTTGCACAACAGAGAGGTATGTTGGCTTAACAGCATCCAAACGCTGAACATCGACCCCGCAAAGGAAAGCTTCAGCGGCAGCAAGTGAGGCGACATTGTCGACAAATGGAAGAAGTGCGACATTGATCTTGTCGGGATATTGATTCGAGATGACCGCAATCATCTGGTTCAGGTATGTCCCGATATCTTGAGCCAGATAATCGATAAAGCCGATGATGGTTATGGTGCCCTCTGGTGTTTCGCCCATCGCAGGAAGCTGTTCGGCATTGAGGATGCGCTTATTACCCGCAGTACGGAATTCGAATTGCCCATTTTCAAGCGGGGTAACAAGACCGTTTTGAGCCAGGGCGGGTGCCCCACCTGTTTCGGCGAATTTTTGCGAAAAGATGATTGCCGGAACTACAGATACTCCGCCTTCTTCAAGGATTTTTTGCCCCTCATCAGATTTGGTAGAAACCGTTTTCACATTGGCCGAGAGGAAGTTATTTGCCAGTTGGATTTGTACTGGAGTTAAGTCGGCACATTGGGTGCAGCCTTCATCTTGCAAATAAATAATGTCGAATTTGGGATCACTCAAGCGGACCCAGACATCATTATTGACTTCGATTCGGTCATCGGTGGCACGACCGGCTATCGACACGACGTCACGATTAGGAGGAAAGATAAGCTCTGAAATCCCATCCGGAATGTTTTGAATGCGGAGGAAAAGCGCTACATTAAATAGCAAACTGACGACAAGCAAGATTCCGAAAAATCCGGCAGAAACTGACTGTGGTAGTTCTTTCGATTTCTTATTGAAAATCATTTTTCGTTTGACAAAGAAAATTATCTTTTACATTCTAGCGATTCTGTTGCCCTTTTCGCAAGAGCTTTGCGTATTTCATAAGCAATGTTCTCTTGCGGAACTTTGCCGATTAGTGTGTGGTTAACAATTTTTATGGTCGGTGTTGCTAAAATTTCCAGATTTTGCGCGAGCTCTATGCCCGCTTGTACTTGTTCGGCAGTGTCTTGGGCATTGAGACAGGTTTGGTAATTCTCGATGTCTCCCCCGAGTTTGCTTACGATTGCTTCAGCTTGCTCGAGCGTCTTATTCTCTGAATCATAGAGCCATTGGCGAAAAATCCAGGGGTCGACGAGTTTTTCGGCACAATGCGCTGCCTCGGCTAGTTTGCGTGATGGTTGTCCGTGTACCGGCAAGGCGATAAACTCAATCGCCACTTCATCGGGCTTAAGCTGATCTGTTTGATGCAAAGGAAAGATCACATCGAGAAACTGCTGCTCACAATGCGGGCACAGGAAGTCATCAAATACTTGGATGCTAACCAGGTCGACATCACCAGTTTCGCAGGCTATAGTTGAACGAGGAGAAACGCTCGGTGACGCTTTAGCTAGCTCACCACCTTTCGCAAAAATCGTTGGATCAGAAAGTGGAGATGGCAGTTCAGGCTCGATTGTGAACCGTTCACCGAGCACAGCGGTGTCTGGTGTCGGTTGCACACCAAGAGTTTGTGGGTTACCTGGCGCCGCAACAAAAAGTGCCCCTACGGCGATGGCGGTAAGAGCTAAGACGCCGACCAGAGTGAAAACATCTTTCAGGTGAATGCGAGAAGGTGCCAGCGGGGATTATTTCACACCACGTAGTTTTTGGAAACGCCAATCCTGAGGTTATTTCAGTATCCGCTATTGGCGATAATTTGTTCTAAGAAAGTAAGTGGCGGCTGCGGATTTGGCTCCGCCAAAGCTTGGTGAAAGATAACAGTAGAGGGAGTAAGCGCCGGCAATGTGTTCGCCTCGATAATGTGAATATTGCCGGTCGCGACTTCAAGAAAGGCGTCGATACGTGCATATCCATTAATACCCAAAGTCTCGGCGACTTTTTCGATACGCCGCTTTGCCTTGGTTAGATTCTGCTTAGAGATGATATGTTCCGGCGGCGGAGTGATATTGATGCCTGTACCGCCTTGGAATTTTTCTTCCACGCTGAGCACCGTACCCTCGGCAACGGTGATACTGGGTGAAAGCGCATGGATTTTGCCATTCTGTTCGACAACACCGACCGTGACTTCGATCCACCCAGTCTTCGGCTTCCATTTAAGTTTGTGATTGGCGATTGAGAGCGCATCCGTTTCTATGAATTTTTCAAAGAGCACATGTGTCACTCCTGCGCCCGGCATTTCAACGGTGGCATCCTGACCATCAAAGGTGCCTGGTAGCGCGTATTGTGCCCCCGCAAGTAAAAGTTTGATGTACGACTGCAGATCGTGATTCGACTTTAAAAGGATAACACCAGAGCTACAGCCATCTGATTGCGGCTTGGCGATAAGGTGCTTGCCAACAAAAGTTTCTTTCAATCCCTTCCAAAACAATTCGAATTTTTTTTCTGAGAATTTCTCAAATGTTTGCAGTTCCATAGAGCATTGCGGCGTTACAAAAATCCCCTCATTATGCAAGTCAGATAGTGCTTGCGCAGTCTTATGTTTATCCATGCACAGCCGCGATGCCGCGATGCCAGAGCCATTATGTTTTGCTTTTGATTTTTCCAGCTGTGCCTGCAAGGTGCCGTCTTCACCGGCTCCTCCATGCAGACCGAGAAAGATAAATGGAAATTTCGAGATAAAGTTCTCGATCGATAGTCGTTCTGGCATAAACATAGCTTCGGTTGTATCTTCATTATCGAAGGCTAATCGCAGCGCGACTTTTTGCTCTAGGTGACGCAAACGCGCCTCATCGGTTTCGGCAAAGCGACAACTTTCTTCTACCTCCTCGACCGTATGGTTCAGCGTGAGGGCGTAAGGAAGCTTCCACACATCGCCGTTGCGGTCGAGTAAGTACGGCTGTGGCGCATATTTTTTTGATTTGCGCAGCTTCAGCCACACATTCGTTCCGCTCATCAACGAGACTTGCCGCTCAGAAGTATTGCCTCCAAACAGTACCGGAACCGTTTTACGCTGCCGTTCTCCACCTCGGGAGGGGGGGCTCGAAGAAGGAAAAGGCGATTGTTGCGTGATGATCTCTTTATCAGGAAAGCTGATTCGTTGCCGCAGACAACTATTTTTTACGATCAAGCGAAGAACATCGGCGTGGCTCATGCCGATACGTGAAGCCTGTTGAAAAAGGAAGCTGTTTTGCTCCATGCCACTCACAGGATTAAAGTCGGCGAACCAAATATTGCCATCAGGCAGCAGCCAGCCATCGAAGCGCGCGCAATCGTTCATACCAAGAAGAGTGAAGAGTTGCTCGGCCTGCACCTGAATGCGCTCTATCGTCTCGTTGTCGAAGCGTGGCGGGCAGTGATAGCGCACTTGATTCGTGGGCAAGTACTTACGCCGATAATCGAAGATCTGATTACGCGAATAGTCTTGCTCCGTTTCCGTTGGAAGAACGGCCACTGGCATACCAAAGCGGTTCTGCAAAATAATGACGGTAAATTCTATACCCGTACAAAACGGCTGCACCACCACGCGGGTGTCGATTCTTTTCGAAAACAAAAGCCCCGTTTCTTTGAGTGCTTCTTTTGCAGAAGTTACCGAACGCACTCCGATGCTCGAGCCACCTTGTGCCGGCTTTATTATAGCACGATGCAATGCGTGTTTTTTAAAAAATTTTTGCAGAATTTTTTTATGATCATCGTGGTAGATTTTTAGCACTTCCGTCGGTAGGGTATAAAAACCGTGTTGCTTAATACGCTCGTTCGAATCGAATTTGTCGAACGCCTTACGACAGGCTTTGGCAGATGAACCGACAAAAGGAATCTTGTTCTGCTCCAAAAAACGCTGGATGCCACCATCTTCTCCAAATGTTCCGTGAATAGCAGGAAAGACAATATCGCAGATTTTGAGCAGTTTGACGAGTGCGGTTTTTTTGAGCGGCTTGCCCGTTTGTTGTAACTTGAAATCAAAGTCAGATGGTGTGTTCGAGTAGAGCTGATGTTGCGGAATATGATAGGCAATCTTCTTTGTATCAAAATATATCGCGACTATTTCGATATCATCACCAGAAAGATGGTCGAGTAAAGACCGCGCTGAGTTAAGTGAAACACCTCGCTCGAGCGACGGCCCACCACAGAGAACGGCAATATGAAATTTTTTTTGCAAAATATATGAAATAGATATTTGTCTTTATAAAAACAAAAAATGAATAGAAGTACAACTAAATTTTATATTTTATAATTTTTTGCAATAAATATTTTATAATAGGTGGGTGTAAATGATTCCGAGATTCTGGACAGCTGCCCTTTTACGGATGGGTGTTTTGCTGTCTCATCCTGTCCTATTTGTTTGGCTACACGGAGATTTGAGAAGGAGCAACTCTCTGAGTGCTTCCCATGTTTGTCTAATCATATTACCACAACACCTGCGAGTACCTGACTAAGATGTGGCATCCCGAAAACTCGGGGCAAGCTCCACCCCCTATTTCCCCTTAACAATCGGTTCAGCTACCCTCTTGCGACACCTGAGCCTGTGTTAAGTTTTCACAAGCCTTAAACGATTTTTGAATAGGGTACGCTACAGCGTGCCCCTACGATCCGTAAATCATTGCTCAGTTATAAAAAAACCCGCATCCAAGGATTCGAGTTTTTCTTATATCAACCTGATATTTAGCACTACTGTACCCCCCTTTCTTCTTTGATCTTCTCTTCTACATTCTTTGGCACCTTCGCGTAGTGGCTGAATTCCATGGTGTAGTTGGCACGACCTTGTGTCATACTGCGCACATCGGTAGCGTATCCGAACATTTCACTGAGTGGAACACTCGCTTTAGCGACTTTTGCCATCCCACGGTCGCTCATTTCAGAAATCTGCCCACGGCGTTTGTTGAGGTCGCCCATTACATCGCCCATGTATTCTTCGGGAGTCACGACTTCTACCGCCATGATCGGCTCGAGTACGACCGGGTCGGCCATCTTTGCACCCTTCTGGAAAGCAATGGAGCCAGCCGCCTTAAAGGCAAATTCCGATGAGTCGACATCGTGATACGAACCATCGGTCAGCGTGATTTTCACGTCTTCGATCTGGTAGCCAGCCACCACACCGCGGCTCATCGCCTCGACAATACCTTTATCGACAGCAGGGATAAATTCTTTCGGGATGCGCCCTCCCACAACTTTGTCGACAAACTCGTAGCCCTTCCCTTCTTCGTTTGGCTCGATTGTAAGAAGTACGTGACCGTATTGCCCGCGGCCACCGGTCTGCTTGGAGTATTTCTCTTCAACATTGACTGCTTTTTGGATTGTCTCGCGATAAGCGACTTGCGGCTTACCAACATTCGCTTCTACTTTGAATTCGCGCTTCATACGGTCGACGATAATGTCGAGATGCAGTTCGCCCATGCCCGAAATAATCGTTTGGCCGGTTTCATCGTCGGTACGTACGCGGAAGGTCGGGTCTTCTTCAGAGAGCTTACTGAGGGCGACACCCATTTTCTCTTGGTCGGCTTTCGTTTTTGGCTCAATAGCAATCGAGATCACTGGCTCGGGGAAAGTCATTTCTTCGAGCACGACTGCCTTGTCTGGATTACACAAAGTATCACCGGTACGCACGTCTTTTAATCCGACTGCGGCGCCAATGCCACCAGCAGGAACAGAGTCAATCTCTTTTCGGGTATTCGCATGCATCTGCACAATACGCCCTACACGTTCTTTGTTGCCGGTGCGCGGATTGTAGACGTAGCTTCCGGAAGTCATTGTTCCGGAGTAGACGCGAAAGAAACAAAGTTTTCCGATAAATGGGTCGGTTGCGACTTTGAACATGATTGCGGCGAGCGGCTCGTTTGGGTCAGGTTTGCGTACGACTTCTTCTTCGGTCTTTTCGTCTTTTCCCATCACCGGCGGAACATCGATCGGGCTCGGGAGGAACTGAACAACCGCGTCAAGCACCAACTGCACACCAATATTTTGCAAAGCGGTACCGCACATCACCGCATACATCTTACCGGTACGCACACCTTCGCGGATACCTTCGACGATTTCGGCTTCGGTGAGCTCTTCGCCACCGAGATATTTTTCCATGACGTTTTCGTTGAAGTCGGCAGATTTCTCAATCATCACTTCGCGGTATTCCGCCACCTTGTCTTTCATGTCTGCAGGAATCTCGATTTCGGTCACTGTTGTGCCAAAATCGCCCTCAAACTTGTAGGCTTTTTGCGTGATCAAATCGACCACACCTGCAAATTCGCTCTCGGCTCCGATCGGAAGTTGGATAGCCACAGCATCTGGTGAAAGGCGCTCGTGGATGGATTTGAGCGACATATAAAAATCGGCGCCAGTCTTATCCATCTTGTTGATAAAGGCGATGCGCGGCACTTTGTATTTATCGGCCTGGCGCCATACCGTTTCAGATTGTGGCTCTACTCCTTGTGATCCGTCGAATACGGCTACCCCACCATCGAGCACGCGCAGTGAACGCTCTACCTCGACCGTAAAGTCGACGTGGCCAGGGGTGTCGATAATGTTGATAGAGTGGAGTGGATATTGATCCCAAGTCCCCTTCCATTCGCAAAACGTAGCGGCAGAGGTGATAGTGATACCACGCTCTTTTTCTTGTTCCATCCAGTCCATTTGCGATTCGCCATCGTGCGTTTCACCGATCTTATGGGTGCGTCCGGCATAAAACAGTACGCGTTCTGTAGTAGTGGTTTTTCCCGCATCGATATGCGCGATGATTCCGATATTACGGTGGGTGGTCAGGTCGACGGCCATGTGTTGTCAAAAAAATGTTCCCGCCGATTGTACGGCAATAGAATGAGGTTGTCGAGTGGAAAACCTAAATTGTTTTCTGCTCATCATATTCTGGTACATTCCTACAAATGGGTTTTGAGAAGGAGCAACTCTCTGAGTTGCCTCAGCATATTTGTTGAACCGAATCACCTTGTCGCAAGCGAAACAAAAAATATCTATTCCATTTTCTGCAAAAAAAGTACTTGCAAAGCACTGAATAAGTGCGTTACCATGCGTTAAATTTACAAAAGTGGATGCAAAGCGAACACATACCGCAAAGCCTGACCTTCGACGACGTACTGCTACTGCCGCAAGAATCGAATTTTTTGCCACGAGATGCGCAGACCGATTCGTTTTTTACGGCACAGATTCCACTAAAAGTGCCGATGGTCTCGGCAGCGATGGACACCGTGACCGAGGCAAACATGGCGATATCGCTCGCCTTACTCGGTGGCATCGGGGTCATCCACAAAAACATCACGCCCGATGAGCAAGCTACCGAAGTAGCAAAAGTAAAGCGCTATGAAAATGGCTTCATCCTTAATCCGCGCGTTGTCTCGCCAAATGCAACGATTAAGGAAGTATTTGATATCCGCCAAGAAGAAGGCTTTAAGGCGATTCCAGTAACCGAAGATGGCCGGCCGAACGGCAAAGTGCTGGGGCTTATCACGGCAAACGATTACTTTATTAATCGCCATTCCAACAACTTGGTTCAGGAACGGATGACCCCAGCGAAAGACCTGCTCGTCGCCAGAGAAGGTATTTCACTCGAAGAAGCGCATGAGATATTGGAAGATTCAAATCATTCTAAGCTCTTGGTGGTTTCAGATGCCGGCGACCTGTTTGCCATGGTAACGCGAAAAGACCTGGAAAAACGGCAAGATTACCCCGATTCTACGTTAGATACAGAAGGGCGCCTGCGCGTAGCGGCAGCAGTGGGGCCAGCGGCAAATTTAGAAGAGCGCGCTGCAAAACTAGTAGAGGCGGGGGTAGATGCTCTGGTGGTCGATACCGCACATGGGCACACGAGCGGCGTGAGAGACGCAGTGAAATACGTGAAACAGAAATATCCAAAGATGTCGGTGGTTGCCGGAAATGTGGCGACAGCCGAAGCCGTACAATTTCTGGTAGATGCCGGCGCCGATACGGTAAAAGTCGGCATCGGGCCTGGTTCGATCTGCACGACACGTGTTGTTACGGGTATCGGCGTGCCACAGCTTTCTGCGATTTTGGAATGCGCGCCCGCAGCGCAAAAAGCGGGAGTAAAGCTGATCGCCGATGGCGGTATCAAATTTTCTGGTGATATCGCTAAGGCTATGTCGGCCGGCGCCGATACCGTAATGCTCGGCTCTTTGCTTGCGGGCACAGAAGAGTCGCCGGGTGAGATCATCTATTCAGAGGGGAAAACCTTTAAATCCTACCGCGGCATGGGTTCGCTGGGTGCCATGGCGGCGGGTGGCAAAGAGCGCTACGGGCAGATCGATATCATGGAATCGGAAAAATTCGTACCAGAGGGTATTGAAGGCAAAACCTTGTTTAAGGGTTCAGTAAAAACGGAGATCTTTCAATTATTAGGAGGATTAAAAAGTTCGATGGGCTACCAGGGTTGTCGCACGATTACAGAACTGCACAGCCGGGCGAAATTCATCAAGATTACGGCTGCATCACTGCGTGAAAGCCATCCGCACGATATCAGTATTACGCGTGAGGCACCCAATTATCGCCTCAATGGATGAATCGCGCGAAGCGAAAGACCGCCTTGCCCGAAACAAAACTGAATATTTGGGTCTTTGCGTCTGTAGCTTTTCTTTTCGCCATGGGTTCGATATTTCTCGCGCCTGGATACAAGGCCGAGGTCGAAGAGCAACGCTACTATCTGCCACCGATAATGCAGCAAATGGATTCTGCTTTATACGAACGTGATTTTTTGGTGAGCGCGTCACAAGCAGAATCATCGCTCTTCGATGAATTTATCGCCAAGATGGCATTTGATGTACCTGCGAATATTCCCTCGGCACTTTTTTGGGTCATGTTTCTGGCCCGGATGATGTTTTTTTTGGGTATATCTTTGATTGCCTTTGCATTTACTCGAAATACTTTCTTTGCCCTGCTCGTTCCTCTCGCTTTTATCATCGGGTATCAGGACATAGTTTCGAGTGCCATGCCGCCGAAAAATTGGCTGTTCAGTCTTAGTCTGGAACTGCATCCTCGCTCGCTTGCTACACCAATGGCCCTTTTGGCGTTAGGGCTTTTTTTTCTCGATCGATTTCGCGCAGCATTAATCCTGCTATCGCTCGGGTTTCTTGTGCACCCTCTTACCGTTTTGCCGATAACCGTCGCACTCTTTATCTACACCCTGGTGACAGAGATCATCATCAAACGAAACTTCCGTTTTGCCCTGTGGTACTTGTTACCGTTGACCAGTTATGTGCTGATGGATTCTATCGTTTCGACGAGTGGGGCAGCGGTTCAGAATGATATCTTCCTGCAGATCGACAGCGCATGGCTGGCCTTTGGACAAGCATGGACACCGTGGGTTTTTTTTGCGGATTACTTGCAACTGACACTGGCACTCGGCGTATTGCTGCCGCTGTTGCTGTTATTTCTCATCTCGGTGATCAGCAACCGCATCGACCCACCCATGCTCGGTAAAATCACTCTTGTAACCATGGTGATCGTCTTACTGACCGTCGTGGGAGTAATTGCCTTTGATCGGTTTGGGCTCATCTTTTTTGGCCAACTGCAATTGCACCGTGGCCTGCATTTACTAACGATACTTCTTCCACTAGCCGCCTTATCTGTCGCGCTGCTCGAGATCTTTTATCGTGACCACGATCCCCTAAACAAGGGTGTGTTTTTGCTCCTCTTTCTGGTTATCACCTTGGGCGGTCAAGGTTTGTGGCTGCCCATTACCCTCGCCATCTGCTTTGCCGCTTTCTATCTGGTATCTGAAGCCCACTTTCGATCGCAACCTGCCCTGCTTACGGCCTATACTTTTTTTGCCGTTGTGCTGATCGTAAAGACGATTATCAGTCATCCATCTGCGCATACTCAGTTGAATCTTTTACAAACTTTTTTTCATGAGTTGGTGACAGATCCGGTAGCGGCTCTTAACCTGTTTTTACTTTGGATAATACCGATTGCAGCAGCAGCTGCTCTACTTTTTGGTATTGTTATCAGTTGGCAGTGGTGCGTGGTTTCGCAGCAACGGTCGTTACTGACTATTGTCGGCAGTAAGTTGACCGCGCTTGCGATTCTGCTGTTCTTTTTGCCGACCTACGGCAAGATTGTCGAACCCCACAAGCCCCATAATCAGATATCGTATTGGATCCGCACTTATGTCGGCGATGAAGAGCTACTTTTTGTATCTAAGCATGCTGAAGCCATCGGGGTAGAAGCTCGCAATCATTTAGGGAAAAATGTCTTCTTCACCGAATCTGGCCAATCGCTCGGACTATATAACCGCAGCTATGCCCTCGAGTGGGAACATCGGCGCCAAATACGGCAAGACCCAGATCAGTTTATGCAAGCGCTTGCCGATTATGATATCGACTATTATATTTTTCGGAATGATGAACTGCCTGTTGAGGGGTTAAGCAGTGTCTTCAAAGGTGAGCAGTACGTGGTGATGCAAGCAGAATCAGTTCTTTGATGTGTTTTTACGAAATGATATCTATTGTATATTTGTAACAGCGCAGATATTAAAATGAGTGATTATCCATTGTAACAACCAATATCTGTAGTGGGGCGCAAACAGAAGCCGATGCTCCTGTTCCTGTATCTAAGTACGGCGACGGACTTCCTCGTAACGACGCCACACACTCGGGACGGCTTCGCTATAACAAGTTGATGTGTGATCTGTGTGGTGGTACAAATGGACAATTACAAAAACGAGTGATTTTATATAATGTATATATTGTGCTATAATACATAATCTGTGCATGTACATGGCTGAAAAGCAACACCAAAAAAAACTACTTCCACATAATCTGATTCGTTTCAAGAAGCGAAAGTTGGTGATAAATCATGATGATATGTCTTGGGGCGATAAAATGTATTTGGGAGTCGTGCTGTTACTTTTTGGCTCGTTTCTATTTCAGGCGATTCTCTTTTCTTCGCTCGTTCGCCAAGGAGTAACACCCGATGAAAACTATCATCTCTCGCTCATCTTTCTTCATAAACACCACTCCAGTCTGTGGCTTGAAAATACCTCGCATACCTTGTTTTTAGGAAACATCGAACGCATTCCTATGCTCTATCATTTGGTGTTAGGCAAGCTTGTCTCGCTCAATTTCGTTCCGATCTCTGACTATGCCTTTCTTAAGGCAATGAATATCTTGTTGAGCTTCGGAACGGTACTTTTTTCATTCTTTGCCTTTCGGGTTGCGAGCAATAACCGCCTTGTCCACATTTTGGGTTTGGGTATACTCACGCATCTCGCGGGGTACACGTTCTTGTCTGGCGCGGTGCATCCTATGACTATGCTGCATTGTGTTATCGCTGCCCAAATCTACTTTCTGTTTCGATATGTGCGTGACCGAAGCACGCGGAGTTTGACATACATGTTGTTGTGCTTCTTTCTAGCGCCGCTGATCAGCGTAACTGCTTTTGCGGTAAATACCGTGACTATTTTCGTACTCTGGTTCAGTTGTCGCAAAGATATCAAACGACTACTCGGGAGTATAACCGTACGCAGCAAAGCTTTTCTGGTTGCTCTCGCATGTTGTGTTGGTTTCGCCGCAAATGGGCTCTTGTATGGTACAAATCTCATGGAATTTGGTCGCGCCATTCCGCTTTGCTATCAAGTACTTTCGTTTGAGCAATGCGTCGATGGCCGTTTTACTTTTCGTAATGAGGTCGAGCAGACCGCTAGCCAGGGGCGTACGCCTTTCATGGTAAGCACTGATGTCTACCTGAAACATTGGGGCAGGGTGATGACCGAGCGTGTCACCGGTGTCGTCGCCATGCAAAAGTTCTGTTTCGAGCGTGATTCCTCGGAATCGTGCGGCATATTCAAGGGGAAATATTTTTGGCATGAAACGAAAATCACACAGCATTACCTGGTAGAAAGCGGTATTTTTGCGCTCCTCGTTATCGTAGTAGCGGCACTGGTGTACTCTGCCTATAGTACTGTGAAAAATATCCGTAAGCACCACAAAGATCGTGAGCCAAGCTTTTTGCTCTATGGCTTTATGATCTGCACATTTTTGATGGTGAGCGTGTTCGCGACAAATTACGGCATGTATCAGGGTTCTGGAAATCTAAATTTTGGCGTGTATGGCCATAACATTTTTGCCGTTCTTCCCATTTTCTGTTTCATCGTCGCGTACTTGCTCCTCAAAAATATGCCACGCCGTTTGCAATTCGGCTTCGTGACGATTGTTGTTTGCTTTTTCGTCTGGGGTTCGTTCCCTACGTTTTTACGCCACAATAAAACCAGCGAGCTTATCGCGAGCACCCCCAATATCGTACCACTTATTCGCTGCGACATGAGCTTGGGAATTTGCAACAAGACCATGTTTCCTGATCGTTGGTCGTACTGTATGCCCGAAAAAGATTGGCGCTGTCTCGATGAAGAGAGCGGTACCGATATGGTCTTCTAAATTCGGTAATCTCGGCGTATACTAAGGCCATGGATGCGCAGAAAATAAAGATCATGGGGATACTGAACGCTACTCCGGATTCGTTTTCGGATGGCGGTTTGTTTAATGATGCAAAAGCAGCGATCACCCAAGCCGAAATGATGATGCAAAATGGCGCAAGCCTTATAGATGTCGGTGGCGAATCTACTGCACCGGGCTCGCAAGATGTAACGGCTACAATAGAGTGGCAGCGCATCCAACCGATTCTTGAGGGGCTTGCAGAGAGAGATATTCCCTTTTCGGTGGATACCTGGAAAGCAGACATTGCCGAGCAAGCGATTGTAAGTGGTGCGAAGATGATCAACGATGTCACGGCGCTGCGCGGCGACAGCCGCATGTGGAAGGTTGTGGAAGAAGCGAATATTCCGTTTGTGGTCATGTACAGTAAGGATAACTCGCCTCGCACAACATTGAATGAGGTGAGTTACGACGACCCAATCGTGACGATTGCAGAATTTTTTTGCGGGGTGCTCAAGACTGCTGAATCAAAAGGAATCGATACCGAAAAGTTTATTTTAGATCCAGGAATGGGCGCCTTTTTATCTTCCGATCCGCAGGTGAGTTTTGCCGTACTTAAGCGACTGTGGGAGCTTAAAAAGATGTTTCCAGAGAATCAGATGCTTGTCGGCACCAGTCGCAAAGGTTTTTTGCGTGCAATATCAAACGCAGAGCAACCGCAAGATCGGCTTATCGCCAGTGTGGTAAGCGCCCTCGCCGCGGCACGCAATGGTGCGACCTTTTTGCGCGTGCACGATGTGAAAGAGACCGCAGAGGCACTCAGAACCGAATCTGCCATTGCGAATGCCTGAGGTCACCCTCTCTCTAGACAGGGAGGAGCTGGAGGGGGTAGAAATGAAAATACCTGATTCAACTTCTTTTACCCTATGAATACCGTCTACCTCTCGCTTGGCAGTAATATGGGTGATCGGGAACAGGTGCTCGCTCAAGCGGCTGCAGAGCTTGCCAATTTTGCAGTAATCAAAAAAAGGAGCAGCATGTATGAATCCCCTGCTTGGGGCAAAACCGATCAGGCAGATTTTTTGAATACGGCGCTGCTCGTTGAAACCGAATTAGAGCCGCTGAAATTCCTCGAAAAATTGCGCGTAATAGAGCAAAAACTCGGGCGCCAGCAACGCGAAAAATGGGGCTCGCGTGAGATCGATATCGATATCATCTTTTGGAATACCGAAACACTTGGTGTACCAAAGTTGACGATTCCACATCCATTTTGGAAAGAGCGCGCTTTTGTCGTCATTCCTCTAGCAGAAATCGCTCCCGATTTTGTGCCACCAGAAGAAGAACTGACTTTGCACGAAATCGCTCGAAATTTTAGTGATGGGCCGACACCTTGTAAGTCGCTCTCTCAAATCAACTGAATCGCAGGGCACCTGATTGCAAATTGCGGATTGCTGATTGCCCTTTATGAAAAAACTGCCTGACAAGAGTGTCGGAATCTGAAAGAATAAGCGGTGAACCTTTTTTGCAACATGAGAAAAATCTTCGCTTTGTATGTGCTGGTCGCCCTGATTCTGCCGACAACAGCACTCGCCTTTGAAGACGTCGACAGTAAAGCCGTAGAACGCTTACTGCAAAAAGAGATACTAGAAGACAGCAAACATTTTTTGCCGGAAGTGCCGTGTACCCGTGCTCAGTATATCGAATGGGTACTCAAGAACATCAACGAAGATGTCTCTGGCGAGCGTATCCGCGAACCATACATCGATGTCGAGCCGACGGATTGGTTTGCTGCTTTTGTCGGGCGCGCTTGGCAAATGGGAGTGATCGAGAGCGGGGTCTATTTTCGCCCGCAAGATGCGATAACGCGAGTTGAAGCGCTGAAGATTGCCCTCAAAGTCGAGGGGATTTCGATTCCAAAAGGTGGCTTTGAGTCGTATGGATATTTAGATTTTCCGAAAGCTGCCGAAGACCGCGGCACACTACATAAAGCTTTGGAGCTTGGTATTATCAAGCCGGTTGAAGACAAACTCTTCGGCACAAACATTCCTATGAATCGGTTAGAATGCGTACAGCTGATCGATGCCGTTGCTTTGAGCAGACGTTCAGAACAGACGATCCATATTGAGGTCGGTGGCAATCAACAAGAATTAGATGGCACCTTTGACGAAGTCTTACGAGCGCTCGAGACCAAATATCTTTATGGCGACCAAATCGATTCTGAAGCACTGATTGAAAGCGCCATCAACGGCATGGTCAATTCACTGAATGACGAGCACACCGTCTTTTTTACCAATGAAGAAGTCAACAACTTTCTCACGAGTGTCGGTGTCGAAACCCAATATGGCATCGGCTCGCAAGTCGGGATCGACAAAGACGGTCGCACTATTATTATCAAGCCATTACGCAACAGTCAGGCAGAAAAAGCGGGGCTTAAGCCAGGTGATGTGATTTTAAAAGTCGATGATGTCGATGTCTCGTCTGGCGACACATTGCTCGAAGAAGTCGTGGGGCTTATAAAAGGTGTCGAAGGAACAACAGTCAAACTGGAATATGAACGCAAAGGAAAGACGTACCAGGTGCAGATCGTGCGGGCGCCCATCCGTATCGAATCACTTGCCGCCCAGGTAAAAGACGGATATTTGATCATCGAGATCGACTTCTTCGGCAACGACACCGCCAATGGTGTGCGTAATGCGATTGAAGAGTATCCAATCGCAGCGCAGAAAGGCATCGTCATCGATCTACGCAATAACCCGGGTGGCTTTCTAGATGCAGCTGTAGATCTGATGTCGTGGTTTGTGCCAAAAGACACCGTGATCGTCAAAACTCGCGGCGCCGATTATTTGCACAGTGAAGATGTCGAAGGTCCTGGAACATACACAGATATCCCTCTCGTTGTGCTGGTCAACAATCTCTCTGCTTCTGCAAGTGAAATCGTCGCCGGAGCCGTGCAAGATGCGAAGCGTGGTGTGGTGATCGGCGAGCAGACCTTCGGCAAGGGTACCGCACAAGAGCTTTTGCAATTCAGTAATGGTACTGCTCTTAAGGTGACTATAGCCGAATGGCTGACGCCAGATGAACGCAGTATCGAAGCAGTCGGTATCACTCCAGATTATGTTTTTGAAGAAGTCGATAATGACGAGGCGGTTTGGGAATATGCCTTTCGTATTATTCAACGCGGCCAGTGGCAGCCATGAGTAAGCGGAGTAGAGCCGACCGCCGGCGCAAATCTCGTACATCCCCCAAGCGCGAGGCGGGCGCATTCCGTCACTCAGTGTCGATCGCTGCCAAGGGTATGTTTCTTCCGGTAAACGCACTTGTTACTGTATTACATCACTGCGTGTCTTTTTTACAGGGTGTTGTTGCTCGCACATGGTGGATCATCGTTACGACCATTATGGCCATTGGACGTTTTTTTCGCACGAGTGTGCTCGAGCTCTATGCAGGAGTAGGCAATATGAACGCATTATTAAGTGACTGGCTCAAGGGCATTTTTCCGAATCTGGCGTATGGACTCCGTTGGAGCTTAATAATAGCTTTTGAGTTCGGTGTAGTGATTGGCACTGCCATTGTGCTTTGGAAGCTGCACGAACCGTTTTTGTATCAGCCACTGAACGTGTACGACGAAGGAGTGACACTGATGGGCGCCAAACGCTTTGCCGGCGGCGAAGTGCCGTATCAAGATTTTTTCACCATTTACGGACCGCTCAAGTTTTCTGTACTCGGCTACGTTTTTCAGCTTTTCGAAGCGAGTCTTATAGTCGCCCGTTCCTTTTTTATTGGCGTTTCGCTTGCCGCATTTCTCGCTTTGCTCTTCTTCTTTCGTCGCGAGGGGAACTTGGTCTATGCCGCTCTCTTCACCCTCTTATTTCTTCCTTTTGCGCAGATCTCACTAACACCGCTTTTTCTGGTGCTGATCGCTTTGTGGTTCTCATGGCAGATCCATCATCCACAGTCGCGCTTTTTGCCATTTGCCGGAGGAGCCTTACTCGGCTTGCTTTTTCTGTTGCGGATCGATTTTGGCAGCCTCACCTCACTCGCTGTTGGCGCGCTTCTTTTCATTTGGTACCTAAAAGGTGGGGCTTCAACCCAGCAGCTCTGGTCGATCTACGGGAAGATTGCAGCCGCATTTTTGGTGGTGATCACTCCGGTGTTTCTGTTGCTCTCATCTGCGGGGGCACTCGGTGATTTTTGGCAACAGGCCGTTATTTTTCCACTCTTTGGCAGTTATCAGGAATTGCGACATCTGCCCTGGATGGAAATTTCAGCCCTACAAACAGCAATAAATGGGCTCACAATCGATTTTCTCGGATTATCTTCGGCTTTGGTGTGGTTTTTTTGGCCGATTCCGTTTGTGATTGCCGCATTCTATTGGCTCTGGCGCGCCATACAGCACGATTTTGATGTGAACGGGTTTCTTACCAATATGCTGCTGGGCAGCTTTGCCGCCGGGGCTTTTTTATATGCCAGCCACCGGTCAGATTTAGGGCACGTGATGTTCTTAAACCTGCTTTCGCTCGTCTTTTTCTTGCACTTGTTAACTCGTTTTCGTTCACGCCTCAGCGGATTATTGTATCTTCCACTTATTCTGGTGATGCTGCTCTTTCCGGCACACACGTATTTAGAGACCCTGGCTCTAAGCAATATGACCGAGAAGAAAGCCTACAGTTTTTTTGGCGATGCGACTTTTTTTCCGTCTTCGCCTGAAAACGACGATCTCGACCGCATTTTGAATTATTTTCAAGGGGTAGATGCCGATGCCAAAGTGTATGTTGGGGTTTCAGATACGAGCCGGGTTTTTGTGAATAATGTCATGCTGCCCTTTTTATTAAGGCAACCGACGGCGACAAAGTACCACGAATTGCATACAGGAATCGTGACGACGGCACCTGTGCAGGCAGAGATGGTAGATGAATTGCAGGGGGTAGAGTATGTGGTCTTGTGGGATATGTTTGAATGCGAGCCAAACTTGGGCTGCCAATCGAGTGGCGTAAATCTGGTGGATGAATATATTCAGTCGCATTTTGTGTTAGATGAGACATTCGGCGAGTATCATATTTTTACACGGCAAGATCTCGAGTTCGGAGCAGACATTGAATAGACAATTATCCATTGTAACAACCAATATACTGTAATAGAGCGTAACAGAAGTGTTAGGCTTTTGCCCCCCCGTGTTAAAGTACGGGGCAGGCTTTGCGCTGATTCCGCCCAAGGCAGACAACGGGGCAATCCAGAAACTTCAGATATACATGTGTGTCTTTGTTTTAGTCTGGATTATTTTGATTGTTATCGTAACGACGCTACGCGGCTTCGCTACCACAGTTTAGTGTGCGATATGTATAGTTGCTAGAATAGACATTACTCAAATTAGCTGCTTGCAATGAGAGGATAAAATCTGATATAATACAAGTAAAGAACATCAAAAGACATTATCGATTTCGGGCTCCGACACCGGGCTCCAAAATGAAAATATCTTGATCATGTTCTCGCAAAATATTTTTCTTTCTTTCATATCAATATGAAAACACTCGCTTCGAAGGGGTTTACCCTTATCGAGCTGCTCGTGGTTATCACGATCATCGGTATTCTGGCTACCGGTGCCACTGCAGTCTATACTTCTGCCCAGCAGAAGGCTCGTGATTCTATCCGCCAGAATGATGCATTAGCTCTTCGATCTGCTGTTGAGCAGAGCTTTGGGGATAACGCGGTCTATCCGGCAGCAACCACTCTTATTGCCGACGTTGTAACCGCTGGGTATATGCAATCACTCCCAAGTGATCCAAAAAATGGGCAGGCAGATGCTAATACGCAGTTCGATTATGTGTACGGTGCTGCCGAAGATGAATCTACCCAAGTTACTGGGCAAGAATATGAAATTAGTGCCAACTTCGAGAACACTGGTAATGCCAGCTCGAAAGAGGTTAACAGCGCTGATGGTGGGAACGATGCCAACCGCTGGGAAATCGGTATCAATATGGACCATGTCAACACCGATATTGATACAGCTGGCGATACTGGCGAAAATGTATACGAACATGGTGAAGCCGCCGTTGATGCAGCAGTAGTAAATAGTACCTATACAGACGGCTAATAGTGTTTGTTTTATTGCCTTGCAAAAACTCCTTGCCATTCATGGTAAGGAGTTTTTTGCTATTGTATTACGTAAGCAGTTGGCGTATAATAAAGAGATAGCATTGGTA
>CAZLFD010000015.1:0-30792 GCA_964558715.1 uncultured Candidatus Peribacteria bacterium
AGTCATAGATTCAAATTTAGGCTACTTGTTGCCTCTATTCTTGTCTAGACCCAAATAATTTATCGCCGCAAGCAAGGTGTGAAGCTTATGAAAGAACGTGCTACGATTTCGTATATGAAATAGGGGGCGATAAAGATTTTCCTGAAATAATAAGCCTTACACCAAAATCAATCGGTAAGAAGTATGACGAAATAGCTCAACATTGGGGAACAACTCGCGCAGAAGTCGAGGCTTGGGCAGAAACTCGGTCACTCCCTGATCAGGGCTTGCAAAAGCAAATTGTTGGATGGCTTTTGGCAGTATCCACAACAAAGTTTGAACTTCAAAAGCCAACAGAAACTGATAACGAGACTTGACAAACCAGTGCACGAACCATAATCTGCTAACACTTTTTTTTGAAGCATGACCGAAGCCGATTGTAAGCGACAGCGCTCCTTTCGCGATAGAGCCAGAACTGAGATCGCTAGAGGAATACAGCACTGCGATAAGGCCGATCCACTCCAAGCAGCCGAATGTTTTGTGGCAGCAGCTCGGGAAGCCATCGGTGACATGGCATTATTTGAAGAAGCTAAGCGAAGGGCGCTGGCTGCTTTTAAGAATACCACTCCTGCCAAATGCCCGCCAGAGAGTGGCCTGGATCGCAGGAGAGAGTTGGTTAGAACCCAATTAGATCGTTTACTAGAACAAACAGTTAGTGAAGAAGAACACCATGCCGCAGGAATGAAGAAAGAAGTTGCAGATATGATCGGTTGAAGACCATCCGAGATTCGGTGTAAGACTATCGAGTCATCTGCTGTGATACTGAAATGGAATTTTTTTCGCACATTGCTAGCCTGATCGGTACCTATTCTCAAGCAGAATTAATTTAGTTCTAGTTCGTTTTCGTATGATTAATAATGGGAAAGTGATTTACAAAATCTCGAATAAGTTGTTGCAGAGCCAACAAATAAGATTGTTCAAAGATACCCTGATCTTTAACTCTAAGAAATTCATCACCAATGAATTTGAGCACCTCATCAGAAAGTTGGCCACCACGTACCGGTCGCATTTTCAAGTATGTCGGTGGCCGCATGCCGGGACTAAACTCCATTACAAGCTCCTGGCTGCCAACCGTCATTGAGCGTTTCGCAGTTGCAGCTTGCTCACGATCATAGGGTGGCGGTTCGCGAAACATTGCACCAACATATAAACGACCTTCTTTCATATCTCTTGCTTTCACACGACTTGAGGGGTGTATCCCTCTTCTCCAAGATTCGATTTCATCAAGAGTTGTTCGAATAATCACTTTTATTGCCCCGCGGTATTGGGCATCAAAAAGTATCTTCCGTTGAGACTCAGGTGGAAGCTGAGCAAACTCCTCGATGGTCAAGCTGGGTGTTATGAGTCAGGTGCTGATGGATTCTTGCGGCTTGCGCATTAAATGTTTCAGAAGCACGCGACCTTAACTCGTAATTAATCAGATGTCAACCCAAAATAGCTCTTGTTTGACTTATAGCAGCGATTTACTGTATAATTTCTAGTAAAGAAATATCAAAAATCCAACATCAAACGCTCACTGCTTACCTCAATGGCGATCTGTTTGATCTTCCTGTCTGGCTGTATCGGTGCTGGCAATCAACTTTCTTCAACCGATACCGGCAAGAAAAAGTTTTTTATTGGTCAGGCAAAACAAGAAGAGCCTGCTGAACCGCTGACCGACAAAGAGCAAGAGAAGATCGATGAAGCAGTAGATAATACCAAGGCGGTACTCGACCCTGAATATTCGGATGTCTTAAGCAGCCAAGCATTTAACCTGATTCGCAGTGAACGCTATGAAGAAGCGATCATTATGTTCGATCGCGCCATTGCGCTAAACCCAGGCAACACCATTGCAAAGAAAGGCCGCGAAAAAGCCGCAGACCTTGCCGGTGGTGGAACTGAAACCAGTCAAGATGTAGAGAACCGCGCCAGTGCTCAGGCATTGGTGCAATTAGAACACCATCAGCAAAGCGAAGAATCGGCTTACTTCTTAGAAACCGGAATGGAATTTGGCGGGATAGAAATCCGTGATGATTGCGATTTGGGCTTGACGAACAGAATGGTGAAAAAATCATTCTTCCCTGGTCTCGAACTTTTTTGGGATATACCAGAAGAGTATCGCTTAGGTGAAATCGTGAATATATCAGGAAAAGTAACTGGGCGCGATGAACCGCGCACCGTTTCCGTCTTTATCGGTCCGCCCGAAAATCAGACCGTTTATGTAGCAACCGTGCAAGAAAAGATATTTACGATTCCCGTATACATGGAAGAAGCCGGCGAATTCTTGTTTACGGTTGTTCCAGGAGCCGCAAAATCGAGCGCGAAAGCAGTCAAGATACGTGTTCGTGACCCAGACTGCGAACCGGCGATCGATGTAAAAACAGATATTCCAAGTAACCTCAATTACAAGGTTACCAATGGCTCACCGGTCTTTTACTGGAACGATGATGTCAATAATCTCTTCCGCGTTGAATTCACACAAAAACGCCAATCCGTCGTTTTTTACATCCGCGATGAACTGCGCCTGGCGCCACCGCTCAAAGCCTTTAAAAACTTTTCTGAAGGCACGGCGAAAGTAAAAATCTGGGGCGCAAAAACCAGCGGAAACACCCTCGATCGTCTCTCGACCTGGATGAGTGGCGAAGAACGTGACATTTTTATCACCGAACATGTCTCACGCAAAGGGAACAGTATCGACAAGATCAAGATCACTGAAGATTTTGTCATCGGTGAGACTATTGAAATCCGTGGTGAGTCGGATGAAGAACTCGAATCGCACTTCATGGTCATCGACCGCAACGGTAATCTTGAATCCCCTCGCCTGAGCTTCTCGCGCAATAAATTTTCGGGCAGCTACAAGCCAGACAGATTAGGGACTCACTTAGTCGGGATTTATGGCAAAGACGGTGCCGAACTGTTCGTTGGTGGTGTCGTACCGCAGGGCTCGCTGCCACTCATTCCCGATTATCTCGATCTGGATAGTGCAAAGCAGGCGATTAGCGAGAGTAAGGTAGCAGAGAACATGATCCGCTACGTGAACCACGAACGCAACATCCGTGATTTGCCGCCGCTCGAAGAAAAGAGTCAGCTTGATAAGCTCGCTCAATACCGGGCTGATGATATGTGTTCTCGTCTTTACTTTAAGCATGAAAACCCCGATGGCAACGCGGCCGATTATTACAAGCTTCAGTATGAGATTTTTGGTGAGGTCGCTGAAAACATGGTCGAAGAATCAGACCTGCGTTATGCGCACGAAAAGATCATGCGCTCACCAAAGTATCATGCCAATATTATCGACGAAGACCACACGCATATCGGATTTGGCGTTTGTGCCAAAGGCGGCGATGCCACCAACAGCATTATTGTGCAGATCTTAGAAAAACCGATCGCTGATTTCGACGACAAATAACCTTTTTTTCCACAATACCCATGTCTGAAATCCTCATCGTTTTCGGTTCTACAAGTGGCAATACCGAACTGGTCTGCGAGACTATCGGCAAAGTTTTGTGTGAAAATGGTCACGAAGTGACGATTCAACGCGTCGAAAATTCGAATCTAACAGATCTGACGGACTTTGATGTAACGATCCTTGGCGCGTCGACCTACGGGCACGGCATATTACAAGATCACTTCATCCCCTTTGCCGAAGAGATGAAAACGGCGGATCTAGCCAAGCAGCAATTTGCAGTCGTCGGGCTAGGCGATGATAAATACGATGCCGAATACAACATGGAATCAGCCGTGATCTTAGAAGATATCGTCAAAGACCGAGGTGGTGAATTGGTCGTGCCGGCGTTGATGATTAACAAACCCCCCGTTACCAAGCTCTCAAAAGAAGTGACCGAATGGGCGCTTAAGCTGCATGAATTTTGCATTGGCCTCGCGCATACATGAATCGCACATCCATCAAAATCGCCGGCAGCAGCGGTTCTGGGCTCGTGATAACCGGGCAGATGATGATGCACGCCCTCAAGCACCTCGGCTACTACATCAATTCCGACCGTGAGTATCCGTCGCTCATCAAAGGCGGTTATGCCAATTATCAGGTCGATTTTGGTACGCAGCCGCTTCACAGTCTTTCAGAACATATCGACCTCGTGCTCGCTGTCGACAGAATTGGGTTGATGAACAGCATCGACTGCATGGGCGAAGGCGATATTGTCATCCACGACGACGACCGCCACATGATGATTCCTGGGTTGGATGCAAAAGCACGAGAAAAGGGAATCCAGATGGTGCACATTCCCGCGCGCAAAATCGCACATGACAATGGAGGAAACTTGCTCATGACAAACATGGTTTCGCTGGGCCTTGCCTGGCGCATTCTTGGTTTACCATATGAAGTGATCGCCGATGAAGTGCGCGAGAAATTTAAGAACAAACCCAAACTACTCGAAATCGATTTGAAATGTTTAGAAGCGGGATACAAGGCAACCGACGTTGCACACGTGCCCGAAATGGATGTCGAGCATCCTGAATCGGTGCCCGATACGATTTTGCTGGAGGGAAATACCGCGGTGGGATTAGGGGCGATCCATGCCGGCGTACGCGCCTATTTTGCCTACCCGATGAGCCCGTCGAGCTCGATTCTTTCGTACATGACAAAAACCGCACACCAAACCGGCATCGCCGTAAAACAAGGGGAAGACGAGATCACTGTAGCGCAAATGACCCTCGGGGCAATGCACATGGGCACTCGCGCTTTGTGCGCCACTTCGGGGGGCGGATATGACTTGATGACCGAAACCGTCTCGCTCGCCGCGATTATCGAAACGCCGTTTGTAGTGGTGATCTGCCAGCGCCCCGGGCCAGCAACAGGGCTGCCAACCTGGACCTGCCAAGGCGACTTAAATCTTGCTATCGGTAGTGCCCATGGCGAATTCGCGCGCGTGGTGATCGGGCTGTCAGATCCGACGTCGTGTTTTGAGCTGATGCAACACGCCTTTAATATCGCGGAGAAATATCAGGTGCCGGTAATCGTTTTGTCCGAAAAAGTCGTTTGCGAGACCAAGCGTACGGTGGCACCATTCGAACAAGGAGTGATTCCTATTGAACGTGGTTTGATTACTGCGAATAAGGAGTTGGAAGAATTGAAACCGAGCGACCGCTACAAGTTTACCGACTCTGGTGTTTCGCCGCGTTGGCTACCCGGAGCAAGCCAAGCCAATTATTATGCCAACAGCGACGAACACCGTACCGACGGCTGCGTGACCGAAATGGCAGAAGAGGTGATTCCAATGGTCGAAAAGCGCATGCGCAAAGAGCACACGATTATCGATGCTTTGCCAGAACCAGAGATTTTTGGAGCAGAAAGCGGGGCAGATGTCAGTTTTATCGGCTGGGGCAGCACCAAAAATGTGATGCTCGATGTGATCCGTGCCTGCAAAGAAAAGGGCATTGCCGTCAATTATCTGCATTACGACTACGTGTGGCCATTTAAAAAAGAGGCTGCGGAAAAGTTTTTTGCGGAGAACGAGAACGTCTGCTTACTCGAAGGTAATTACCTCGGCCAGTTCGGACAGATTGTGGAGGATAAGACTGGCACAAAATTCGACAAAAAATTTCTCAAGTACGATGGGCGCCAGTTCTTTTTTGAAGAAGTAATGCGCTATGTGCACGAGATGATAAAGAATTGATGTTTTACTGATTATGATCTGCCATTGCGGCGACAGCGACCACATTGAAGGCATTATCGAAAACCAGGATATCTACCTGAGCTACGAAGACAGTGAAGAAAAACTCACCTGGTGCAGCGGCTGTGGTAATTATGGCATTCAAAAAGCCATCTTTCGCGCCATGACACTCGAAAAGATTCCGCACGAAAAAGCGATGTTTTGTTATGATGTCGGCTGCTCGGGCAATGAGTCGGATAAACTGGGCGCCTACACCATCCACGGATTACACGGTCGCGTACTGCCACTCGCTTCTGGAGTTTCGATCGCCGACCACAAAAAGAAAGTCATCGCGATAGCCGGTGATGGCGCTACGTTTAGCGAAGGCATCAATCACCTTGTGCACAGTTTACGCAATGACTACAACATTCTTTTTATTCTGCATAACAACGAGAATTACGGGCTGACGACTGGCCAAGCGAGCAGCATGACGCGCAAAGGGCAAAAAATGAACAGCTCGCCCGATGGCGTCTATGCCGAACCGATGAACGCCTGCCATTTTGCACTTTCGCTAAACCCCACCTTTGTTGCGCGCGGTTTTAGCGGCGACGTAAAACACATGACAGAAATAATGCGCCAGGGGCTCAGCCACGATGGTTTTGCGTTTGTGGAGATCATGCAGGTCTGCCCCACGTACAACAAAAGTACCAGCCAACAATGGTTCTGGGATCGCATTAAATACGTAGAAGATATCAAAGGCTACGACAAGACCGACTGCAAACAAGCGATAGAAATCAGTGCAGATTTAGAAACGAGCATCGCCATGGGCGTATTGTATGATAACCCTGTCGGTAATTTTTATACACGCTTATTGCAGCGGAAAGAGAAGAAAACGACTCTTACAGAAGAAGTGAAAGCGTTTGACATATCTCCCCTGCTTCGCGCCTTTCAATAGTTCAAAAGGGTATTAGCCGGGCATTGAACGATGCTGACACTTACTGCAATGCTAGCGCGGCGATATGAAGCTGCTTTCCTACTCGCTTCATTTTGTGCAGCCCGGTCTTTTTGATATAATCCCATCACTATCAGCACCTAAAAAAGATAATGAACCGAACGCACAAAGAAATGGTGACACCTGAGGTAAGCGCTCTGGTTTCTGTGGTTTTGGTAGTACTTACTAAAGTCGTTATTAGTAATTCTGTTCGTAATATGCAGGCCTAAGCAGTCATTCTGCCCACATCATGAAGTACTTACTGGTAGACGCCTAAGGCATGCGCGTTGTTTTTTTTGAAACGTATACCAGCATGTTTTCCGCCTGTCTTCGGCCCAGTCGAAAGACTACTTATCAGTGGTAATCGCCACGCTGATATGTATGGTGGTCGAATTGATTTTCTTTACGGTTTATGCTACAATAATGGCAGTTTAAAATACAAAAATGACAGCCAAAAAACGTAAGAAAGTCGCCTATTTTTCTATGGAATTCGCGGTCGACGCGCGCTTCCCCAATTTTGCGGGCGGCTTGGGCGTACTCGCGAGTGACATCCTGCATTCTGCAGCCGATATGGACGCACCGATGGTCGGCGTTTCGCTCATCTACCACCAGCACGATAATCTTGAAGAGGCATTCCCAATCGAGAAGTTTATGAAAAAGCGCGCGGAGACGATCGTCGTAAAAATACAAGATCGTGATGTGCAGGTTTGCGCGTACGAATATAGTGTAAAAAGCCATACGGGCAACAGCATTCCCATCTTCTTTCTTTCGACGCATACCCCAGAGAATGCCGAATGGGATCGCGACATCACCAAACACTTGTACGCATCTGGCCAGCATAGCCGCATCTGCCAAGAAGTAATGCTGGGCATTGGCGGAGTACGCATGCTACGTGCGCTTGGCTACGACGATATCGATGTCTTTCATATGAACGAAGGGCACGCTGCTTTTTTAACGCTAGAGCTGTTGAAAGAAAATGATTACGACGACGAAGCAGTACGGCAGATGTGTACTTTTACGACACACACACCGATTCCTGCAGGGCACGATGCCTTTGAGTATTCGGCTGTCGAGGATATCATCCACGACATGATGCCCTGGCATATCGACCGCCTGGCAACTAAAGACCGCCTGAGTATGACGCACCTGGCGCTTAACCTGAGCAAAGCGAGCAATTCGGTATCTGAAAAACACCGCGAAGTCTGCGAAGAGATGTTTCCCGATCATGATTTTAAGAATGTAACCAATGGCATCCACCAGGTAACCTGGGCAAGTAAACCGATGGTGAAAGTCTTCGATAAACACCTGAAGGGCTGGCGCGACAATCCAGCGATTCTTGCGAGTGCCCAAAAAGAACTGCCCGATAAAGAAGTGATCGAAGCGCACCAGAAGAACAAAAAGGATTTCGTCGCATGGATCAACAGTAATCGCGACTTCTTCCCGATCAAAACTCGCATGACCGATGACGATTATTTTGAAGAAGACGTACTTACAATCACCTTTGCCCGCCGTTTTGTGCACTACAAACGGCCGTGGTTGATTTTTCAAGACCTCGACCGCTTGCGCGATATCGGGCATCGCAGATTGCAATTGATCTTTGCCGGTCGCTGCCACCCTGAAAACCATACTTGTCTGGATCTGAAAAAAGTATTGCGCCATTACGGCCGCCGCCTGCGTGGGCAGGTGCGGGTAGCAGTAGTGCGCGATTACGAAATGGATATCGCCGCCAAACTGGTGAGCGGGAGCGATGTGTGGCTGAATAACCCGATTAAACCGCGCGAAGCGAGTGGAACAAGCGGTATGAAGGCGGCTCTGAACGGGCTACCAAACTTGTCGATTTTAGACGGTTGGTGGAACGAAGGCTTTTTTATGAATAAACAGGCTGGTTGGGGCTTTGGTGAGCGCAGCAACTTTGCCCGCGAAGACAGTGCCCGTGACCGCATTGATAGCGACGAACTGTATGAGACGCTCGAAAATGTGATCGAAGATTACGAAAAAGGCGCAAAAACCTGGGTAAAACGCATGAAAGCAAGCATCGCTCTTGTGGGCCATTTTAATACCAACCGCGTGGTAGACGAGTATTACGAGAAGATGTGGAGTTGATTTCTTTTTTTCCGAGATCATGTTTGAAGCACCAGACCACGATTATGCTGAAGCCAATCGCATCGAAACGACTGCAAAAACAGACGGCAGAGAAATAACATCTGTCAATGATCTCACTGATGCTGAAATGCGTCAAATCCACCAACTCATGCATTCAGATTTAGGGATAGAATTAGAAGCAGCAATCGCCGCTGTCACGAATGCTACGAGAGTATATATTGAGGCGGAAATCGAAAGGTTTGTTCTGCTTGAAATTCCTGGACCCTTTGACCCACAAGCACTTCGAAGACAAAAGGAAGAAGCAGCAAGAGCTGCAGAAATCTGGAGAGAAGAAGCTGGACTCTAGGCTGTTTGTTTCTCAGAAAAAGACTTAAATGAGAAATAACGGATACTTTTCTCCGTCACATTCTCCGATGAGTGATTGTGACTACAATTGGATAAACGGTACATTCTCTTGTAAAGGGGATTACTGGGGAATTGTAAAATGTACGTAGTATCAATCTTCCTCCTCTTACGATAAGAGGCGGCGCAGGAGGAGTTATAATGAACACACTTGAAAAACCGCTTACTGCTCTAAAAATTAGTGTCGATTCAGGGCAGAAGCCCTGAGCCTTGCTTTTCTGGAAATGCAATGATCGCTGCAGAAACACATGCTCTGATTCGATAATTGTTTATGACCTGACTCTTCAGCACATAGAAATAAGAGATTCAAAGCACAAGCTTTGTACCAACGCTCCATTCGAGGAGGAATTTTACTCTTAGATCTTTCAACTTACTGCCTACTCTTGCCCACTGGTATCTGCTATTTGCTGAATCAGGATATCTGCCTGCAGTTTGATTTTTTGCCCCAGTGGCTGAGTTGAGGCGTCGTCGCTAAAGGCTTCACTAGCTAGTGCGCGGGCTTCTTCGACATGCTGTTGCAACAGCTCGGCATCGCCGTTTACTCCGGCTTCGTAAGCAAGCACCAGCTTTTGAAAGCCCAAGGCGATTTTGTTCGCGGCTTTCACAATACCCTCCCCCGGAGCAGTTTTAAGGGCTTCTTCCGAATAGAAGACGGCGTCGTTCGCACTCTTCATGGCAGAGGTGAGATCGTTAGCTTTCAGCTCGACCAGAAGGTTGACCAGGTTTGACTCGGCGATACTGAGCATTTTTTGCGTTTCTCCACCACGTTCGATAACGAGGAATTTGTAGATGATTTCCGCCGTTTCGGCGCGGCTAAGCGGCTTGTTCGGTTCAAGGTTTCCATTCACCGCCGGTGAAATAATGCCGATGGTTTTACTGTAACGCAGCTGTGGCAAATACCATTGGCCTGCTGCGGTATCTGGCGAAACGGCTGTTGTCATATCGTTGTGTTTACTCAGGTCTTTACCAAACGTCTGCAGGAGGATTTTGAGGAATTCTGCCTTGGTGACTTGATTGCCAGGCTGAAACTGCCCCGTGTCGCCATAGCCAGAGACAATACCGAGATCTTTGGCTTTTGCAGTGTAAGGGCGAAACCAGGCGTCGCCAGGCACATCTGAAAAACCACCGGGTGCATCTGCGGTATCTTCAATAGAAACATCTGCACTCACGAGTATCATCTTTACCGCTTCGGCACGGGTGACCGGATTATTGGGACCAAAGGTGCCATCGGCATAGCCATTGATGATTTCCAGATTTTTGAGCGATTCGATGGCAGCGTATTGCGGATGATTTTCTGGAACATCGCTAAAACTCGCCGCGTTTACCAGAGGTATTCCTGCGAATAACAGAACGTAAGCGGCAGCGAGTCGGATGGTGTGGTGCATATTCCTCTGCAGAAGAGAAGATTTCGAGAGCATCTTAGCAAAAAAAGAGGAAAAGTGAAATTTATTGTTCAACATCATTTGCCAATATAGTAAAGGTGAATGGGGCCAAGAATCGCCCGATTGCCATTGCGTGCCGAAAGTTTGACACTAAGCGTAGCTTTGCCGCCAGCATTAAAGGTAGGTGAACCAGCAAAATCGATAGAATATTCTCGCCACGAATCAGAGGTGACCGTACTGGTCAAATCGTCTGCGCCTGTAAGCGGAGCAGCAGCGTTGAGGCTATCTTCTAGGCTGACATCGAGCTGCGCATCGGCGCTGTCGAGCGAAGTCGTACGCACATCAACGGTGATGGGCGTGGCCTGCAAACCGCTAAAGTCATCAGGAATCACGAACGGAATGATGAGGTCGAGGTTCTGCAGTGTCGGCTCTTGCGAGGTGAGCACATAGTATTGCTGCTTGTTACCACTGTCATAGCCCTGGCTAAGGGAAGCAATATTGCCATTGCCGTCTTCTTCAATAGAAATACTGTCGAGCTGCGGCATTAATATCAGCGTGCGATTGCGGTCTTTTAGAGCATTACGATCGATATTGCTAAAGGTGTTGCTTTCGCCGTCGATGGTTTTATTGCTGAGGGTTTGCGCGCTGTCTTCACCCACAACCACAATATCTTGATCAGGAAAGGTAATCGTGCGGTCGCCCGTCAGGCCGGCAGCAGAAAGAAGCAGGCTGTCTCCGCCGGAGTTGATGAAAAACGTCGTACTCGTGGTTCCAGAATCGGTGTTTTGCCCATGAGTGCTGCTCGACAAGTTTGTGATATCTACCCCGTTGATGAGACCGTCGACCGTAAGATCACCTGCGATGCGCACATTGTCGTTAAAAAAGAAGTAGCCTTCATCTAGGTCAAATTGCAGGTACTTGAGAAGCGAGTTTCCAAACTGCAAACGCACCGTACCGGTTCCCGCATCGGCAGCGGTATCATCGGCATCAAGTAAAAAGAGGGAATCATTACTCCCTTTGGCGCTGGTCGCCGTATCGGCATATTTTGTGTATGGCGACGAATCGAGCAATTTGCGGTCGTTGCTGTCAACACCGCTATCCCCCGTTGGGTCGAGCAATTGAAACAATGTATTCGGTTGACCAACTGCCTTAACCTCGACCTGCAAATAAAAAGTATTATTCGTATTGAGCGTAGGGAACGGGTTCACGGCTCCTAGGTCGATAGTGAAGGTTCCATTGGGATTTGGAAGAATATTTTGCACTTCTTGCCAGCCCTCGTAGTTGCCAGAATTGGTATTGATATTTCCTTGATTGGTGACATGCGACGGCAGATAATCGGCAACATCCCACAATGAAAAGCGGAACACATGTTCGGCGGTGATCGCGTTACGGTTGCGGTCGAGCAGGCGCCCTTCGTAGCGGATCGGGTCGGGGTCAATGGCGGCATCGCTCACATGCGTGCCGCCGGCAAACAATATTGCGGAAACAAATATAAGCAGCGCCGTGTTTAAGATGAAGAGTGATTTCAAGAATGATAAGAAGCCAAGTTTTGTTCTGAATGATTGTAGCATAATCGTGCTTGCAGCGAGAGAAGAATCATGACTTGCTATTCTTCTGTTTACCGGATTTAGTTTTCTGCAAGTGTCGCCTATTCAGGCGCACGCTTTTCTTGACCGAATAAAAGGTAAAGAAAATGAGCAAGAGCGTACCGATGGTAATCGGAAACCAGAGATAGGTCTGGTGCGGATCATCGACATTGGTCATAAAGCTCTGGTAGGTGTTGACCTGTACACGATTATCGACTTCGGGGGCAGCAAAGAGTGAGAAGGCGAATTCACGGTCTTCACCAAGCACGATGCGGTCACCGATCTCGTCAATCTCAACGATCGCCGTTTTGACGACATAATCCCCTTCTGGCATTTCAGATGGAATCGGAATCTCGAAAATACCATTTTCATCTGCAGTCGCCTCGTAGTAATAGGCATCGAGCACGGGGTCGTAAAGAAGACTTGCGCCATAATCAAACAGCGACTGTGGCGGCGCCTGCTTCTCGAAATAGATGATCACCTTTGCGCCCGGTTTTGCCCTGCCTTTAATGACGACTGTTTCATCGGCAAGCCTACCGATGGTACCAAGATTGATCGGCCGATCAAGTGGAATCAGCGGTGAATTCTGCCCCTCGATCGAAATATGCGTCACCGTGTCGGGAACCAAGTTGGTATCGAGCTCTGCCGACTGACCAGAAACGTCGGCAACAAGTGTCTGAATATTGTCTGCTCTTCGCTCGATATAGGCGATTACCTTTCCAAACGGTTGTGTTTTTCCCGTGATCACCGTTTTATTCTCACCTTCGACCTGGCCAAAATCGATTTCTTCTTCTGTCGAAACCAGTATACCGCCGTTTTCATCCGTTACCGTGGCGTCAGCAGTATTTTGTTCAACATTTAAACCTGTCATCCGCGTAACAGTATCTGCAAATTGATTACCGGTTTGCTGCTGAATTGCCCGCACCGCGCGGCTTATCAGATCGGAGGTATTCATCGTTGAGCGATCGACACTCTGCGGCGTTGCAGTTCCGCTTCTCCTCGACTCGACCACCACCTTTTGCTCCCACAGGGGCTCGGCATTCGGGACGGTGATATCATAGACCATTACTTCGTACTCACCATCGGCAAAAGCCTGATTTGGAGTATAGATAAAGGCGCCGTTCTGATTTGGGACCACTTCGCCCTGGTACACGATATTCCCGTCTTCATCTATAACCTGTACAAAACCAGTCTCAGCTTCGGTGCCCATATTCCCAGCGATCAGCGGGGTGTTGTCGTTGGTGAAGATGGGATCACGCTGGGCTTGCGGGCCGAATTCGCGAAAAAATGCCGGCGTGGGGGTGGGCTGTGGTGTGCGTACTGGAGTATTTACCGGTTCTGGGGTCTGCGGTCGAAGAGAAGGGCGTGGTACCGGCGACTGCGGGCTTTGTGTAGTCTGAGGGGTTGCCTGCAAAGTGGCCGTCGGCGAACTGATACCCTGGGGAATATTGGGTGTCACCTTTGGTTGGGGCGTGCTCGTCGGCAGCCGAGTCGACTCAGGTAGAAGTGTGCTCGTGCCAGGTTTTGGCGCGTCGTCGCTTTGGTCATTGTCATCGCCTACCGTATCATCGGCCGAGCCTGCATTACTGACCCCACCACCCGACCCGCCAGAACTACCACCAGAACCGAAGCTACACGCCTGCAACGTAATGGTCTGGCAATCAGTACTACAGGTCAGATTGCCTGAAACATACCCCTCTGTTTTGCAGGTGCGACCGCCAAAGTCACCGCCATCACATATTTCGCCCGGGTCTTTTATATTGTCTCCGCAGATCGGAATGATCAGTTCGACATATTCAGAGATAGTATCTTCTGGTACGATTGCCGATTCCACAATAAAATCGGCCGACACTGCTTCGATTTCGCGATTATACAGAGATTCATCAAGAATGATAAAGTCATTGCTTTCTGCCGCTATTGCCGCAGTTGCATGCAAGAAACAAGCGACAAGCGCCGTCATACAGGTTTTTGTTTTCATGTTTACTATTCCTATTATTATATATACATCTGCGCTTTAAGGGAAGATTAATTTGCAATTCTTTTTCAAATATTATACAATAGTAGAAACCAATACTTTACTTTCCCCCAAACAAATATGAAAAGTGCAACTTTTTTTAGCCGCTCCGGAGCAATCCTTTTCGGGTCAGCGCTCTTCCTTACTACCTCTGCAGCCATGGCCGCCGAGGTGCAGATCTTCAGCAATGAAGAGGTGCAAGAAAACTCTAATACTTTAATATTAGACAACGACGACACCGGAGGTGATGTCACCCTCCAGTTCGGAGCTTCACTAAATGAACAGATCTACTGGGATAATACCGGTGGACAGTTTATCTTTACCGATGATGCCAATATCCAGGGTGCTCTCGATGTCGACGGAGTCATTACTGCCGGTTCCGGTGATATCGCCATCACCGACGCTGTCGGTAACATCGACGGTGAAGTCATCGCCGACGATAGTATCGATGAAGACAGTATCGACTTCGGTACCGGAGTCGGGCAGATCGGTGCGGATGACCTTACAACTACCGATAACTTCTCTAATTCTGCCGCCACGAACGTACAGTCGAACTTGGAAGACATCGATGCCGCCGTTGGCGATCGTCAGTTTACCAACGAAGCCTATGTAACCGATGGGCAATCTGTCACTGCTTCTATCGAAGCCTTAGACGTGGCCATCGATAGTACTACCGGAACAACGAGCAATGCATTTGTCCTCGATAGTGACGATACCGGAGGCAACGTAACACTTCAGTTTGGAACAGCACTGAACGAGCAAGTCTATTGGGATAATGCCGGTTCGACCTTTGTAATGACCGATGATGTGAATGTTCAAGGTAATGCCGATATCGACGGTACGCTTACCGTTGGCTCGGGCAATATTACGCTCACCGACGCTACTGGTAACATCGATGGTGATGTGATTCAAGACGACACCATCGACGACGACAGCATCGATTTTGGTATGGGGGTCGACCAGGTCGGCGGTGATGATATCATTGTTACCGATACCTTCGACAACTCGAATAATACCGATGTACAAAATGTTTTGGACGATGTCGACGCAGCCGTCGGCGTTCGTACCTACACCGAAGACAATTATGTGACCGACGGTGAATCGGTCGCATCCTCTATCGACTCCCTCGACCAACAGGTTGCAGACAACACGGGTGCGTTGGCTGGCAATTTTATGAAGAGCATCGACATCTCGATGAACGACCTGACCATCGATGCCGACGGCACGAATAACCTGGCTGATGTTTATACCGACATCGACACAGTGAACAATCAGGAGTATTACATCGTCAAGACTCAGCAAGCAGCACTGCAGGATGTCGATCTGAAATTCAAGATCAGACTCCCCCAAGATTTCAAGGACTTTACGAATAGTAATGATATTAGCTTCTTCTATCGTAATACCGGTTCCGATAATAGCGATAGCGCGCTCGATATTCTCGTAGAGGATGATGAAGGTGATGACGCCTTCACGGCAGCTGATGGCCAGGGGCTTTTTTCAGCAGCATGGACGGAATATACAGATGAATTCGACGGTGCCGGATTCGATCCGGCGGCTGGTGAGTACCTTTACATCACAGTGAAGGGTTATACGAGCAACGACAGCGGTCAACAGAATCCCTATGCGGGAGCGATTGTCATCAACTACAACTCGAACGACGTGGTTGCACAATAAAGCCTAGGAACACAAACATGAAACAGGAAAAGAATCCCACTATGGTGGGATTCTTTTTTTAGTGTCATTCCGACTTACCAATCGAGCAAAATGAAAGCGGCATCAAGAACGCAGGGGCAAGCTGCAGCGTGCCCGCACCATACCGAATGCCAGATAGAGATGTCTGCCGACACACGCGTTCGGGCGTAAGATTTGATCAAAGGTTTTCGTACACTTCAGGCTTGCAGCCTAAAGTCTCTATGATTTTGAAAATGTATCAGTCGCCTTCGTGAATACATCATCGGATTATTGTTTGCCAAATGGCCTATTGCAAATTACTTTTTTGAAATCGGTTTGCCAAAACGGAGTAAAAACAGGTATAAATATTTGTACAACTCTCTCTTTTTCATAAGTGATTTTAACTCGTCAAATCAGCATTCTTGGCATTCTTCTCTTGCTGTGTCTGAGCGCACAGGCGAGTTTCGCTCAGCAGCGTATTTATTATGGCGACGAAAACTACAGTCTACCGCAGAAGACCCTCATCATCGACGAAAACGACCTAGGGGGCAATCTTAAGCTGCAATTCGGGAACTCACTCAACAAGTATATCCTGTGGGACAGTGGCACTTCGCAGTTCACATTCAGCGATAATGTCGACCTCGGTGGAAATGAAATGCGTGATTTTCGCGTGGAAAATGTCACCTCGGCACCCATTTGCGACGGTACCCGCACGGGGCGCATGTACCACAATACCCTTAGCAGTAAGACTTTCGTCTGTGATGGTACCGACTGGGAGCAGATCGATCCTGATGGTGACAGGTGGAGTTTTAATGGTGGTGTGCTGTATCCGGAGACGGCGACCACTGACATCGCCATCGGTGGGGGCAGTTTGGCGTCATCGATGTTTTCCATCGATGAGGATACCGGAACATTCCTCTTTGGTGGCGACCAGTCAGCGAATCCGACCCTGAACTTCGAGGCGACAGATGGCGACGCCGGCACGTTCGGTTTCAATACAAACGACAGCTTTTATTTCAGCAATGCCAATGTCGGTATCGGTACCGTCGATCCGGCGAGTCCGCTGGTGGTCTATGAAAACACGACCGCAGAAGATGACAGCGTTGGCTTTACCATCGAGCAAGAAGGTACCGGAGATGCCCTTGCCCAATTTCTCCTGCCGACAGTACAACGCTGGGTAGTCGGTATCGATAACAGCGATGCTGATAAATTTAAAATCGCGAGCAGCCAAAGCCTCGACAGCGATGCGCATCTTACCATTCAGACCGATGGCTTTGTCGGTATTGGCACTGTTTCGCCGAACACGATGCTCCAAGTGGATGGTGGCATCCTTGCGAGCGAAAACGCCCTCACCGCCTCAGCTACAATCGCCATCGACTGGAGAGACGGCAATCAGCAGACGGTGACCTTGAACCAGACCGGACACACCGTCACTTTCAGCAACTATCAACCCGGGCAGATCTTGCGCCTTATTGCCTGCCAAGATGGCACCGGCAGCCGCACCATCACCACTTGGCCGAGCGATATCGATTGGGCTGAGGATTACACGCCGGTGCTCACCACAACTCCCGGGCAATGTGATGTGCTCAGTTTTATCGCCACCAACGCTCGCGGCAGTGTGGAGATCTTCGGTTCTGCCGCGCTCAATTTTTAAGCTTTGGCATGCCGAGTTGGCCACGCCTTCCATCGGCAGCGGGTGCGAGCGTTTTTCTCTTGTGTAGCAGCTGGCTTGTACTTGGTCAGCCACAGCTTCCTTGGCTCGGTTTTCCGCCGGATGCACCAATCGCTCACGCCGCGAAAGGCAATTTCGCCATCTATCGCGAAAATACCGGTCTCGATGCCATCAATACGACAGTAACGAATATCGACTGGGATACGACGGTAACGGAAGGGTCACCGTTCACCCTGCAAGGGAACAATACCGATATCAACCTCGCCGATGCCGGGCACTATCTCGTACTCTATTCGGTGCCGACTCAAACCTCAGGAGGCAGCAACCGCTCCGAGATGCAGAGTTGGCTGCGCATCAACAATACCATTGACCTCGCCTATGGCCGCGGCCAGGGGTACATCCGCCGCGACAACGGCACCGATGAAGGCTACAACCACGGCGGCGCAATCATCGAGGTGAGTGCCGACGATGACGTGCGCGTGCAGATGCAACGCACCGACAGCAACAGTGCCACCGTACAACGCCGCGCGGCTAAGTCGGGCATTTCGCTACTCAAACTGGATGATAGCTGGGATTACCTCCGGAGCCGTCCAAGTAGCAATCAGACCTTTGGTGCGGATACCAACTTCACAACGCTCACACTGGGGACAGATGATGAACTTGACACTGGCAGCTTCAGCCGCAACGGCGGCGACATCACCCTCAAGCAGGTGGGACATTACCTCGTGACGTTCAATATGGGTGTCACTCATACGAGCGGATCGATCCGTATCAACGATGAGGCGCGGCTGACTCTTGATGGCAATGAGATCACGGGCACCAGGGTAACGAGCTATCTGCGCGGCAGCAATGGCACCAACGATGGTATGCTCGTCTATGCCGGGATCATCAGTACCACGAGTGAAAATCAAGTGCTGAACGTACAAATCCGCCGCGAATCAGAGGTCAATGCGAGCGGTCACAGCACCAAGGCTGCTGAAACGGGGGTAACCATCGCCAAACTGCCCGTGACGGCAGATTACATCCGCCTTGGCGAAACGCTTGGCGGACAGAATCTGAGCACGACTCGCAGCGGCATCACCTGGGATACCACCTACGAAGAAGATCCGGTCAGTTTTGATCTCGACGCCACGAATACGGAGCGGATCAATATCGAGTCAGATGCCGACTACCTCTTCTTCCACTCGATCTACGCGAGCCGCGGCGCGGGCAATAACACCCGTGAGACCCAGTTCCTCGAGTGGCGTAAAAACGGCAGCACGCTGTATCAGTACGGATCGAGCGGCCAATACAACCGCGGCGACCAGGGGAGTTATGACGCGCGTACGAGTGGCTCTTCTACCGGCTTTATCGCCGATGGCCTCGTCGATACGGATTATCTCGAGCTGACACAGATCAATGAAGCAGTGGATACCACCTCCACCTACGAAGCCGGGCGCTTGGGCCTGCAGGGTGTGAACCTCACCCAACTGTTTGCCGATATCCCGTATACCGAGCTCATACGCTACCGCTGGCGCAACGATAATACGGATCTAAATAGCGGTGGTGGCTGGCTTGCCGCCGAAGATTCGGCGCTCAATATGGTAGAAAAGACCGACCGCTTGCGGCTGCGCCTTTCGATCGCCAACATCGGCACCGGAATTCAGGCAGCCGCAACCGCATACAAACTCCAGTTCGGTGACAAGACCGGACTCGGCTCGTGTGCCGCGATTTCGAGTTGGACGGGCGTGGGCGACAGCAGCAGTGACGCGTTTGCCCTGGCAACAAGTACGCATATCGACCCGGACGGAGAGACCACGACTGGGGCTCTGCTAAGTAATGTCGAAGGCTATACGCGCGAAAACGGCGAAGGCCTTGATGCGAGCGACACCACCGGTACCATCGGCCCGCTCGATTCTGGTGAATACACCGAACTCGAATTCAGCATCAACGTGACCAAAGCCGCCATCACCGGCAATCAGTACTGCTTTCGCATCTACGACGTAACCGCCGACCAGCCGCTCAACCTCTATGCCAACTACCCCCGTCTCACCATTGCAGGGGTGGACCTAGAAACCGTCGGCGGCGAATACGGCACCGTCTCACTCAACAGCAATGGCTGGACGACAGTTGACCTAGAGGACAGCTATACCGATCTTGTCGTCGTCGCCTCTGCCCGGCACGCACCGAACAGCGATGCCCAACGCGCGCCTCGCATCAAAAACAAGACCGCCACCAGTTTCGATATCAAAGTCGATAACGAGGCGGGGTCGCTCAGCGGCACGACCATCGTCGACTGGCTCGCGATGGAAGCAGGTGCCCACAGCATCGATAATGGCACTGGGACGACAAAAGTCATCGCCGGCTCGGTGACGACAAGTATCAACAACTGTAACGGTAATTTTGAAAATGCCGGTACATCGGTCAGCTTCTCGCCCAATTTTAATGGTGTTCCGGCCGTACTCCACACTATCGCCAGTGAAAACGATAGCGATTGGGTGGTGAGCCACGTGCGCGGTACCAGCGGTGCTCGTACAGACGAACCGTCGGCAAGTGGCATGCAAGTCTCGCTCAACCGCTCATTCGCCACCTGCGACCAACCTGCAGAAGCAGTGGACTACATCGCCTTCGACCAAGGACACGGTACGAATAATAGCGCCGAGTTCGACGCTGTTGTGGGAGGCGACAATGTGGGATGCTGTAGCAGCACTGGCTACTCTACAACCTATAGTTCGAGTTTTGCCTCCACACCCAAGGTGACGCTGGTCGCCCAACTCGGAGAAAATGGTGGCAATGGCGGTTATGCCGTCACCCACACCGGCAGTGTCGGCAGCGCGAGCACGCACTACAGCTCCATCGACGAAGACGGTCCCAGTGCCGACCGCAACCATACTACCGAACCGGTCGCCGTCATCGCTTTTGGCGAGAGTTCCGGCACGCTTGTGCATCAATCTCTCCCCGCCTTCGACCTCGATACCTACCGCTGGTACCGCAACGCCAACACCCAAACGCCGACAACCGCCCTCAATGCCGAAGACACTCCCCTCCCCCGGGTGGCGCGTAACGCGCGAGTCCGTTTGCGTGCCGCGCTGCAGATCGGACATGTGCAACTCGAGCAGAGCAGCCAGGCCTTCAAACTGCAATACGGCGAAGGCGGCGATTGCAGTTCCATCGGCAGCTGGACCGACCTTGGCAGCCCGGCGGATACAACGGCCTGGCGAGGCGTAAACAACACCGAAGCCGACGGAAGTACGTTGACGACTTCACTGCTGAATAGCCAAAGCAATGCCCTGCAGACCTATGAAGAAGATGCGACGACGGGAACAAGCCCCAATGCGGTGAGTATTGGCGGCCGCGGCGAATGGGATTGGGCCATCCAGAACTATGCGGCAAAAACGAATACAAAATATTGCTTCCGTATTGTATTAAGCGATGGTACCGCCCTCTACTACACCCAATACCCGCAACTCAAAGCGGGTTCATTCCCCTCTTACACGACTTTCTAATGCACTTACGACAGCGAATAACGGCTCTGGCGATAGGTTCATGTATCATAGTCGGCTGGCTCGTTATCGGCAAACCGCAAATCCCCTGGATCGGTTTCCCTCCCGGTCCGCCCTTGGCTGAAGCGGGCGATGGCGATATCGGCATCTTCCGCGAAGCCACCGGTGGCGATACTATTTCCACCACCGTGACCGATATCGACTGGGACACCACCGTACAGAGTGATAGTGCCTTTGCCTTGCAGGCAAACAATATCGATATCGATCTTGCTGATGCCGGTCACTACCTCGTGATGTATTCAGTGGTAACGGATGATAGCTCTGGTGGCAGTAGCCGAACCGAGACACAAAGCTGGCTGCGCCTGAATGATACGACAAACCTCGCCTACGGGCGTGGGCAAAGCTATATCCGCCGCAGCGGGAATGCCGACGAAGGCTACAACGAGGGGGCAGCGATCATCGACGTAGCTGCCAACGACAACATTCGCCTGCAGATGCAGCGCACCGACAATAGTTCCGAAACCGTAGAGCGGCGGGCAAATGCCTCGGGTATCCAGTTTTTAAAACTTCATGATTCTTGGGACTACCTTCGCACCCGCCCGACATCGAACCAGAGTTTCGGCAGCGACGAAAACTTCACCGATGTTGCTCTCGGCACCGATGACGAGATTGACAGCGGTAGCTTTTCACGCACCGGTGGCGCTATTACCCTGAAGCAAGGCGGGCATTATTTGGTCACCTACAACGTGGGCATCGTACACAACAATAATCGTGTCAACGATGAGGTGCGATTGGTGATCGATAATGGCACTCCGATCGAGATTCCAGGCACTCGAGTGACGACCTATATGCGTGGTATAGAGGGTACTTTTGACGGTATGGCCACCTGGGCCGGAATCATCTTTGTGACAGCAGACGATGTGCTCAAACTTCAAGTGCGACGAGAATCTGACAGTCAGCCCGGCACGCACGAGATAAAGGCCGCCGAAAGCGGCATCACTATTGCCAAGCTCCCGGAGGGGGCAGATTTTGTGCGCCTTGGTGAGGCCAGTGGAGGGCAAGACCTGAGCACCTCGCGCACGGCTATCACTTGGGATAGCACGAAGGAAGAAGACTCCGATTCCTTCGAACACGATAATACGAACACTTCGCGCATCAACATCGAAGCGAACGATGACTACCTTTTTTTCCACTCCCTCTATGCCGATCGCGCCAGCCAATCAGATGGAACCCGTGAGACGCAATTGTTCGAGTGGCGCACGAACGGTTCCACCCTGCTACAATACGGGACATCCGGCCAATATAACCGTGGCGACCAAGGCGGTACCGATGCCTTTACGAGCGGCAGCTCTGGCGGCATCATCATGCCGGGGCTGAGCGATGCAGATTATGTGGAGCTGACGCAGATCAACGAAGCTGGCAACGGCACATCTACCTACCAAGCAGACCACATGGGCCTGCAGGGAGTAAACATCTCGTCACTCTTTATAACCAGCTTTCCCGTTACCAAGCAGTTGCACTTTCGTTGGCGTGATGACACTAGAGTACTCAATACCAACGGTGGCTGGCGAACAACAGAAGACACCAATACCCTCGGGGTAATCCCCGATCTCAGCGAAGTCTACCGTCTGCGTCTGGCAGTCGCCAATACGGGCACCGCTAGCGAGGCTGCCGCGAGGACCTACGAATTACAGTACGGCCGAAAAGAGACCATCTGCTCGGCAATCGCCGACTGGACAGGCGTGGGTGACGGCAGCGCCTTTACGATGACAGCGACTCCGCAGATGAGCGAAGGCCAGGCGACGACTAGCGGCCTCCTCGCTAACGCTGAAGCATACACCCGCATTAGCGGAGAAGGGCGCGAAAGCGCGGATACTACTGGTTCGCTCGGGCCGCTCGCAGTAGATACGTTTGCAGAACTAGAATACAGCATCAGTGCCGACAGCGGGGTTAGCTTTGGCGACACCTATTGCTTCCGCGTCTACGATACCACGGCCGATGCCGCGATCGATGTGTACAGTGAGTTTCCTGAACTCACGATGGGCTTTGAAGAAATCCGCCAAAAACACTTCCGTTGGCGCAATGACTCGACAGATTTGAACAGTGATGGCGGGTGGTTGGCGGCAGAGGATGTGAACGGCGCCGGGGCCATCGAGGTAGATGATGTCCTCCGCTTGCGCTTGTATGTGGCCAACGAAGGGAACAAGACTGAAGCCGCCCCCAAGACCTACGAACTGCAGTACACCGAAAAAAACGGTAGCTGCGCCGCCAGTGGCGGCTGGGCGGGTATCGGCAATGCCAGTGACGCTTTTGAAATGCGTACCACTACGCATATCGACCCCGATGGGCAAGCGACAACGTCGGGGCTATTTACGAATGGAGAAGACTACACGCGTATCAACGGAGAAGGCCGCGAAGCAAACGACACCACCGCTGCCATCGGCAGTTTTAATCCTAATGAATATGCCGAATTGGAGTATAGTATTCGTGTTTCGACTGGCGCCGAACTCAGCAAGCAATATTGCTTTCGCCTCTACGATACCACCGGTGCCAGCGCACTCGATGGCTATGATGTGTATCCAGAACTCGTGATACGTGGCGGTCTCAACGTGCAAAAAATCATCGGTAGTATCAGTGGTACCTTATCTCAAGTCGAAACGATTCCCGCGCCCATTGCCGATTTGGAGCGTGCTTTTTTACTGTTTGATTTTTCTGGCGGCAGTTCGAGTGATAGCGAACCAAGAGAATCGATGTGTACGGCATACATATCATCCACTTCTCAGGTTACCGTCGAGAAATCGTCTACCAGCGGAACCTGTACGTACGCCATTTACGTGGTCGAAGCGCAAGACAAAGAGTTCATCGTGCGCGGCAGGGAATCAATCAGTATTGAGGGTGCAGAACTTTCGGATACTGGTACGGCAGATACCCTCAATAGTATCTTCGACAGCAGTAAAGCATTCATCTCGGCAAATATGCGCAGCAATGCCGATAACAGCTCAGAGTGGAACGAAAGCTACGCCACCGTAGAGCTGACCGACACGTCGACCGTTACCGCCGAGCGCGCCACCAACACCGGGAGCGATACCACGGTCGTGGTGCGCTACGAAGTCGTCGAATGGCAATATCCAGGAGTAACGGTACAGACGAAAGAAAAGACACTGACCAATCTTTCGACTTCGTACCAAACCGATAGTATCGATACCGCAGTAACAACAGATCGCGCTTTTCTACTGGCGACCTTTCGTCATACCGATAATGGACTTGCCCAGACTTCCGTCGAAGCGGTACTCAGTGACGTAGATGAAGTCTCGTTTCGTCGTGCCGGTGGTACGTTCGATAGCGTCGCTCGCTGGTGGGTGATCGAGTTTCCGCCCAATACTGTCAGCGTTGAGCGAGGAACCGGCACAGATAATAGTGGTTCGAATTACGATATCAATATCAGTATCCCTACTCCGGTCAATACTGCAAAATCGTTTCCGGTCAGTTTTATCAGCAACAGCGGTACCGGCAGGGCATTCCCCCGTGGGCGCAGCCGATCTGATCTGCAATCGGGAACCCTGCTCAATTTCAACGGCGGCTATTCGGGGAATACCGCCTACTACTCATGGCAAGTGCTAGATACGAGCGGACTCATCCGCCCGAAACTCGATCAAGATTCTTTTCGCTTCTACCGCAACGCCGATGCCGTGCAGCCGGAAACCGCGTTGGCATCGGAAGAAAGCCATACGCCGTATATTCAGAACAGCGCAGTCATACGCCTACGCCTGGGGCTCAGCGTGAGCGAAGCCGCACTACCATCAGAAGGCCATGCCTTTACCCTGCAGTATGCCGCAGCGGATGACTGCACCGCCGCTAGTTCGTGGACGGGTGTCGGCGGTATCAGCTCGGAAAGCATCTGGCGCGGAGCGGATAACACTTCGGTAGCGGATGGTACCCCTATCACGACTTCCCTGCTCGACGGCGGCGGCAATGCGCTCGCCTCATATGTGGAGGCAAACAATACACTGCTGAATCCGAATGTCGTTACCTCTGGCAGTGGCGGCGAATGGGATTTTGTACTGCAAAACAACGGCGCCCGCCAAGGTGCTCGTTATTGTTTTCGCGTTATCCGCAATGACGGCGAAATACTCGATACCTATTCTGCCTATCCGCAAATCGTCACCCAGTATGCCCAACCGTGGACGACGTTTTGATTGAGTTCGGAATTCTCTCCTGAAAACGCAATTTTTTCTCGTTTTTTTGGTGATTTCGCAGTCCTAAAAAAGTGGACAAGACTATAATATAATAGAGCTGAAGGCTTCCAGTACTCATTCATGCGGATATTTTATTTGAAAGTAACACCAGGCACTTTATTTGGATACGAAAACCCCAAGAACTCGCTTATTGTAACATCAATGATTGAAGGTATTCGGCGAGGTTGCAATTTTCCTCCGGTACCGGTTCATAAAATCGATGATGGCATATTCCATATTTCTAATCTTACCCGCTATTTACATATCGGCGGATACCATCGTGCAATCGCACACTTTCAAGCCGAGGTATGCCTGAAATGCAATCTTGTCCTTGGCCCATCGATGGTACCTCCCGATAAACTGATCGATGTCACTCAAATCAGACTACGAGAGATGCGCGAGCATTACAAACATTGTATCGCAAGGAATAAGTCCCTCGAACCTGAACGAAGATATATCGAAATAAACTTGTCTTAGGCAGGCGCAACTTACAAAGTTAATTACCGGCGGAGTCTCCCGTTCGGGACTCCTCCGTATTACTCTGGAATCCTCTGCGAAGGATTAAAACTGATTTGTACACAAAATACTCAAGCCCCTACATGCTTGCTTTTTCCCGTGCACTGTTCTCTTGCTTCTTACCACTTGTTTCCCTAATATCCCACAAGCGGTTTTTTACAGACTGGAACAGATCAACATTCTCGTCGGCGGCCCAGCCGGAACCGGTATCGAATCGGTCACGCATTCGCTGTGCCTCGCCTTTACACGCGATGGTTTGCATGCCATTACTCAGAGTGAGTACGAAAACGTGATTCGCGGCGGCCATAGTTTTGCCTCGGTACATGCGGCAGAAAAGCCGCTCAAAAGCCATCAACTGCATTATGATCTGCTTATCGCCATGGATAAACTGACCCTCGAAATGCATAAAGACGAGGTAGACGCTGGCGGCGCGATCATCTACGATGGCGAAAAGACCAAAACGGAAGATATTGAATTTCCGACAGATGTTGAGGTGATGGAGGTACCACTGCATCGCCTGGCGAAAGAAGCGGGGTTAGCATTGGCGGCGAATGTAGTAGCCGTGGGCGCGGCTCTGGCAGTTTTTGGGTGGAAGCAAGAAGCCATGAAAACCGTGCTCGAGACGATTTTTCAGCGCAAAGGCGACGACGTGGTAAGAATAAACCACAAGGCATTACAAGCAGGGTTTGATTTTGTCGCGAACGAGCAGACCCATCGCATCAAAAAAGAGCTGAAAGGCGATAATGGTAAGCGCTTTGTGATGAGTGGGAATGAGGCAATCGCTTTGGGTTGCATCCGCGCGGGGGTGAAGTTTCTCGCCGCTTATCCCATGACACCCGGCAGCACCATTATGACCACACTCGCGAAAGAAGCGCGAAACTACGACATTGTCGTAGTACATGCTGAAGATGAGATAGCGAGCGCAAACATGGCAATCGGTGCCGGTTATGCCGGGCTGCGCGCCGCCACGAGTACGAGTGGTGGAGGCATGAGCTTAAAGAGCGAAGCGATGAGCCTGGCAGGACAGATGGAGGTACCGGTCGTTGTGTTCGACGCGCAGCGCCCGGGCCCGAGTACCGGGTTACCTACCCGCACGGGGCAAGGCGACCTGCGCATGGTTATGCACTGTGGTCAGGGTGATTTTCCGCGTATGGTTATTGCCGTAGGCGACCACGAAGAATGCGTACAGCTAAGCGCCGAAGCCTTTAACTATGCAGAACGCTTTCAAGTGCCGGTGGTGGTCTTGACCGAAAAATACATTGCCGACCAGTACCGCAGCTGTGAATATTCCATTGCGGACGGTATCACCATCGACCGCGGTAAAGTGGTGAAAGAAGTGCCAGATCCGGAAAATTTCAAGCGCTTTCTCGATACACCAGACGGAGTTTCTCCAAGATCGATTCCCGGCGTAAAAGGCGGCGAACACAGTGCGACCAGTTACGAGCACAACGAATACGGAAAAGCTGAAGAAGAGGTGCCCGGCGTAAAAGTGATGATGGAGAAACGCTGGCGCAAAGTGGATGCGATACTACAGGCGATCCCGGCGCCGAAAGTGTATGGCGAGGGCGACCACGTGGTGATGATCTGGGGCGCGACTAAAAACCCTGCACTCGCTGCCCAAGAGATTTTGCAGCAAAAAGGTATGAACATAAAAATCGTGCAGATGCAATTCATCTTTCCCTTCAAAACAGAAGCTGTTTTGGATGCGGTAGGCGGGTATCGCTCACTAATTTTTGTAGAGGGCAATCAAAGTGGCCAGCTCGAAGGTGTATTTGCAGAACATGCCGGCATCCGGCCAGACCATTCGATTCGCGACTACTACGGCCGCCCCATGACCGGTGAATGGATCGCAGAACAGATTGAGGACTTTTTACAATCGCTTACATGACCGACAACGCCCCACTAACGGCAAAAGACTTTAGCACCAAAGAAGTACCGAGCTGGTGCCCGGGCTGCGGCGACTTTGGGATTCTGACCTGCCTCAAAAAAGCGCTTGCCGAAGGCGGGCACACGCCAGAAAACACCGTTGTCGTTAGCGGAATCGGTTGCGGGAGCCTGCTCCCCTACTGGGTAAAAACCTACGGCGCCTGCACGTTGCATGGCCGCGCGATTCCGTTTGCGACCGGAGTAAAGATCGCCAATCACGATTTGAATATCGTAGTCAACATTGGCGATGGTGATGGCTTAGGGATAGGCATGGGGCACTTCATTCATTTTTTTCGCCGCAATTTTGATATGGCGGTGATCTGCGATAACAACGGCGTGTATGGTTTGACCAAAGGGCAGACCTCGCCCACCAGTAAGCAAGGCATGAAAACCAGCTCTACCCCTTTTGGCGCGATCGAAGATTATGTGAACGGCGCCGCCCTCGCCCTGCAAATGGGTGCGACCTTTGTCGCGCGCGCGTACAGTGCCGATGCCCCGGGGCTGACCGAGATTTTGAAACAGGCCATGGCACACCGCGGTGCGGCCTTTGTCGATATCTTGCAACCTTGTGTCACCTTTAATAAGCAAGAAACGTACGAGTTTTACAACGCTAACATCCACAAGAACCCGCTCGATCACCCTATTTGCGCAAGTAGATTAGAAGCCGTCAATTTTGCCCTCACCCCACACGAGCAGATTCCAACCGGTATCATCTACAAAGAAGACTCGCCCACCTACGAAGACCGTGTGCCACAATTTGAAAAAGGCCAGCTCGTTCAGCAAGGCATAGACAATATCGACGCCACAAGCTTTATGGAAAGCCGCTCATGAAACTTTGTGCCCGCGCCATCATCGTAAGCAAAAACCAGATTTTACTCGTGCGCCACAAAAACCGCGATTTCTACGCACTGCCGGGTGGCAAGTTAAACGACAACGAAGACATCCGCACCGCGATGGAGCGCGAACTGTTTGAAGAGCTCGGAGTAAAAGCAAACGTCGGAAACCTGCTTTTTGTACACGAATTCCGCTATCCGAAAGGCACACTCAGCCTAGAGTTCTTCTTTTGGATAACGAATGCGGCAGATTTTGTGGACAAAGACCTGAACGGCGAATTCGCCGAACAAGAACTCGCCGAGATCACATGGAAACACCTGGATGACGAATTCGATATCAAACCGCCGTTTTTACAGCATAAGCTCACAGCGCTTTCGAGTGAGAGTAGACTTGAGTATTATTCGGAGTTGCAACAACAAAAAAATGCATAAGCACAAACATGAGGAAAAATACTAGAATTTGGTTATCTACCTTCTATGATAAAAATAACTCGCTATACCAATGAGAAAAAAGGGGTCTTGATTCGGTTCCTCGAAGAATTGCAAGACCACATCATCGAAGTCGATCCACTTAAAAGATTCGTCAGATTACCTGATTATGGAAAAAGATACGCTGAGGAACTCATTGAGCAAGTCGGCAAGCAAAATGGAATCATTTACTTTGCAGAAGACAAACATACCCCAGTAGGCGTGATTGTTGGAATTGTCGAAGAACTGACAGAGAATGATCTACAAGAATGCGTGCCTTCAAAACTAGGTACCATTTTGCAATTGATCATCAGTAATAAGTACCGTGGACGGAACATAGGTACATTGCTGCTAAATAGCGCAGAAGAATATTTTCAAAACCAAGGGTGTGATGTGATCTATGTCGGAGTACTCGAGCCAAACACAAGAGCACGTGATTTTTATCAAAAAAAAGGTTTTCAGAATAGAATTATAACACTCATGAAAAAAATTTGATTACCCCCATACCATCCGTTCGCTTGCCTTTTGGCAAAGCGCTTTCACACAGTAAAAACAGCGAAGCTTCTTGGCAAGCGGGTCGCTTAAATCAAGAATGACAACATTTTGTATAACGCACAATATAGTGTTAAAATAGGATTATATAGTTTGGATAAAAACGAGTTGTGTAAAGTATTTTCAAGGCAATAATGTAAATGTATGAATAATTCCAAAGATAAAACTATCTATTTCATAACTGGCGCATCTGGAGTCGGAAAGACAACTCTGGTTGCCCAGCTAAAAAAGAAGTATGCAAATATGACTTGGCAATTTCTCCACTTTGATTCAATCGGAGTTCCGTCAATAGAAGAAATGGAAAAAGAATTTGGTTCACCTTCAGGCTGGCAAGAAGAAAAAACGTATGAATGGATCAATAAACTTATAAAGGAATATCACGACAAAAAAGTCTTTCTAGAAGGCCAAGTCAATTTGCAATTCATTCATGAAGCTTTTGCAAAACACAATTTCAAAAATTACAAAATCATTCTTATAGATTGCGACGGTGAAGAAATGGCATACAGACTTACTCATAAACGAGGGCAACCAGAGTTGTTAACTGATGATATGAAAAATTGGCTTAGAACCCTTAGAAAACAAGCTCAAGAATTAGACGCGCCAGTTATTGATACCAGCAATTTATCAGAGAAAGAGGTACTAAAAGAATTTGAAAAGAAGGTTGGCTTGTAAAGCCTTGAAAATACATCACACAACAGCCCATATGTAGCTCCTCGCTTGAGGCGGGGTCGCCCAAATGTCTCGTGCGCTTGTGCAGTCTACGCCTTTGGCGTAATATTTTACCACACCGATCACATCGCAACTTCGCATATGCGCAGACGTTGTGCGACATATTTTTTAAAAATTTGTTAATTAAAAAAGTTGTTGGTGGGCCTTAAAAAAAACAAGAAATTTGATTTTTAAAATTTTTAAGAGAGGGGGTAAAAGGTGTTTTCTTTGCTATCACTCCGGAAATAATTTATAATGAAAAAAAACACAACTATGACTTTTGAAACAACCCCGGAGGGATGTAAAAATTCAAAAATAGAATTCCCATTAGCTACTCATCTTAAACCTGAATTTGCTGCGGTAATAGAAAATTTGAATATGTTCAAATTGCCAAACAAACCAAAACCGACTGTTGAAGAGTTACAATCAACAGCCGAGGTATTGGCTAAACAATTTACTGTCTTCCTTAAGCTGGAAGATGTAAGAACTAAAACTCGATCAAAAATAGGTGATTTACTCCGAGCAGATTATAAGGGGGATAATTGGAAAAGTAATGTTGCAGATATACTTGAAAAAGCTCCGCAAGCAGCAGCTCCAGAACTTATGTGGCAACTTGAATCC
>CAZLFD010000016.1:0-27986 GCA_964558715.1 uncultured Candidatus Peribacteria bacterium
CACCATTCTTTGTGAGTGAAAGAAAAGTGTCACGGGAATTGGGGCTTAGAAGATTTTTAGTCTTTAAAAAGATTGACAAAAATATAAACAGTATATAGATTACAAATATAATTTTTTTGACGATTTATGCATCCAAAAATCAGGAAGCGGGCACCACAAATCGATAATGCTGATATTCCAGCATTTATAGAAGCGCAAAAATGTGACGTGAACCACGTGATTGCACGCATCAGACGTGAATTCGGCGTCGTTTTTAAGACAGCAGATCGGGAAAAATCTTTGGGTAAAGACAAAATAGCTGCCTTCAAAGTTTTTTACGACTCTATTGAAAGGCGACTTGAATATGCGGAAGATCTGATTACTGTGTGGACAACTGTTCGCTTCAATATGGGTAAATTCGATGATCTACAGCAAAAGATAGAATGTATCTATGCAGCCCTGAATGCTGTAATCGATCCGCTGTATGATGACGCAATTTCTACAGAAGAATTTAAAGCAGTCTTGGAGAGGCTTGAGAATCCTTTAGAGACCTAATCTTTTCTCTGGATCTATTCGCCTTTATGGGTCGCACGCGTTGCCGCCACAGTGGCAATATTATAAGGTGCGTAAGCGAACAGATATCTGGACGTGTAGCACATTCGGTTTCAGGAAAGATAAAGTGTATTTGAAAAATCCGCTAAAATTCTTTATAATTACAAACACACAGTAAAAAAATGTACCAACAAAAACCGCACCGGGATATGATCGACATCCTTTTCGACTGGCTTATTAAAAAGTCTGAAAGATTGGTCGATTTTCTGACCGACCTGATCATGAAGAAGCACAAAGAAAAAAAGCGCCAAGATGCTGCTAGCCAGACGGTTATCGATAATCCGAGCGATCGATTCGACGATCATCCAGAAAATTGAAGATGCACATCTGATTTGTTATTAACTCTACCCCCTCCAGCTTCGCCCTCTCTAGTCTGAGAGCTTAAGGTTTTGGAAATAAGTGATTGCTAATAGCCGTTTTGAGCTCTTCAATACCAAAAGCCTTTTTTGTCGAAGTAAATACCGGGCTAAAGGGCTCTGCAACCGCAGGGATGATAAAGTGCGCATTACCCTGGAGCGTTTCAATAAAGCCCACTACCTGGTCGGCCTTGTTGAGTACATACATCTTTGGAATATGTGAACAATTTAATTGTTCAATAATGTCTTCTACCACGCGGATTTTTTCTAAATACTTCTGGTCTGAAATATCGATGACATGCAGCAAAAAATCCGCTTCCCGTGCTTCTTGGAGCGTGGTTAGAAACGAGCTGACGAGATCTGGCGGTAAATCGCGGATGAAGCCGATGGTATCTGCCACGAGTACATTTTTATTGGCATCTGGCAGCCATAGTGAGCCGATCTTTGTTTCGAGTGTCACAAACAGTGCATCATCGATGCGAATATTTTCTTTTTTGGTCAATGCTTTCATCAGCGACGATTTACCGGCATTGGTATAGCCGACAATGGCAACCGTTGACATACCGGTCTGCAGGCGGTTTTTTCGCTGTGAACTCTGCTTTTTCTGCATCACTTCGAGCCGTTTCTTGATGTTCTTGATCTGCGTACGGATATGGCGTTTTTCGGCTTCGATCCCTTTCTCTCCCGCACCTCGCGTACCGATACCGGCACCGGCGCGTTCAAACAGCGTGGTCGATTCACGCGCGTAGATTTTAGGAATCTCATGATACATGCGTGCAAGCTTGATCTGCAGCTTTGCTTCTGGTGCGCTGGCGTGCTGGTCGAAGATATTTAAGATCAAATCTACCCGATCCCACAGTTTGATTTTTGGAAACTTCTCCCCCAGATTCACATACTGATGCGGCTTCAGTGTTCCATTGATGATTACTAGATCGATTGCATTCTGTTTCACATATTCGGCGACTTCATCGATTTTTCCGATACCCAAAAAGGTCTTACCCGACGGGCGGCCGCGTTTTTGAATGATCTTCTCCACTACGATGCCACCGGCAGTTTTGGCGAGCGAGAGCAACTCGTTGAGGTTTTCTTCAGCCAGGCTGCGTGATGCGGCGCGCGGAATAACATCGAGGACGATTGTTTTTAGCTTTGTGCTTGTCATTAAAATTTTTCACTGGGAAATTTTTCAAGATACGCCGTTACCAGCGGCGTTATTTCGGCAAGTGGTTCATCGCCTTCTTCTACATCAATTTCGAACATGTGGTGCCCATTTCGCCAAGTGAGCGAGAATTCATCGCGGTAGATATAGCCCTGCTGTGCCAGAATGATTCGCTCGGTGCCAAAGATCTCTTCGGGGTTGATATCGTCGTAGCTGCCGTTTTCGTAAATCAGGATATCGTAGATGTTCATCACGTATTCTTCGTCGCCTTTGATGTAATGCGCCATAAACTTACCCGGGGATTCATGCGCTTCGACTTTGGTAAATTTGAACTCACTGACATTTTCTGACAACACCATGGGCAGAATAGTCTCGATTTTTTCTCGATAGAGGCGAAACTGCCGCTTTTCTTCAGCACTATAGCTCGATTTGTCGAGCAGTGAAAAATCGTTTTCTTGCAGGCTACTGGGGAACTCTTTGAGATATTTTAAAAGAAAGGGATTTTGCGCCAACGATTCACCATGCGGAAACCCGAGTGAGATCAGTCGACCGTTATTTTCCCAGAAAGGAAACACACCATTGTCATTGACGATGACATACACCTGATTACTCATGAGTTCTTTGGTCTGCGTACTGATGATGGCATCGATGATTCCTTGCCACTCTTCTGCGGTCACTTCAGTTACCGGCTTTACCTTGACCGTTGGGCTGTGATACGTAGCAGCGCTCTGCGGTTTGCTCTCTGCTGTTGCCGCTGTTTCTTGCGTTTTTGCCCGAGGCGCCTCTGAGAGCTCGACTGCCTGATCCTCGCCACTACATGCCGAAAACACGAACAGGCACCCAAGAAGGATTCCTGCTGTCATTGCCCTCAAGCGATAGGTTCTCGGCATCATGCAGTTTTGCAAAAGCTTGCGGGAAACAAGAATACACTTCTTATTTCAGCATATTCTTGCCTGAATCTGCAATTGTTTCCCATTTTTGCAAATGGCCTTAATCGTTTTTGCGTGAGGTGAAGATGCCCAGGCGAGTGAAAACACCTGACCCCACGAGTGCTGCCAATACGAGTAGTACGAATGGGATGAGGATCCAAGCTGCTGGTCCGGTCGGTGCAGTGTGAAGATCGCCACCTTCCATCATCGACATGGTGATACCAGTCGAGTGGATTGTCATACCTATCAAGCGGATGCCGGCGTCGGTACGGGCGATTTCTATTGTTACTTTTTCACCGATTAAATGTGTCAGATTGCTTTTTACATTCAGTGGCACTTCTTTGCCCTCACCGATATTCAGGGTGTAGGTGAAGTAATCATCCACTGCGCGATCAGATTCTTCGAGTACACCGGTATAATGCGTATCATCCACCTTGCCGATTGCGGGAGTCGTTTCTTCTTCAACGACGATACCATCGACATTTTGTGCATAGCTAAAGCCACTATCTGCACCTTGCAGATTCTTTGGCGGTGCGGCAAATGGGTCGAACCCCGGGTCGCGTTGTGCAAGTGCTGTACCGGCGAATAATCCGATTGTGAGTACAAAAGTGGTAAAAACAGAGGCGAGAGATTTCATTGGTTTAAGAAAACATTCATCCTATAATACCACTTTTTATCAGAGAGAACAAGGGGTTTTTTATTTTTTGCATCATTCTTGTTGTGGGCGCAATTCTGGAGGGTACAGGAATTTTGCCACACGAGGTCATATCTTCTTATCCCTACTGATTTCGAGACCCCTGTTTTCTCCCCAGATCACACCAAATGCCCGTTCAGCAAGCTCAGGGCAGACAGGGGTGACGCCATTTAGGTACGTCTGGATACAACTTATTGCAGACTCTTCGTTAAATATTTTTCCAATTCCACAATTTTCACTCGCTCTTGTTTCATGCTGTCGCGGTGGCGCACGGTTACACTGGCGTCATCTTTGCTCTCGTAATCCACAGTTATGCAGAACGGAGTACCGATCTCATCTTGCCGGCGATAGCGCTTGCCGATCGAGCCGCCATCGTCATATTCGCCGTTCCAACGGTCGATCAGATCATCGAATATCTCTGTGGCGATCTCCGGTAAACCGTCTTTTTTCATCAGCGGCAATACGGCAAAGGTGATTGGCGCGACTGCCGGGCGAAACTTCATCACCGTTCTGGTGCTGCCGTCTTCTAACTCTTCTTCGGTGTAGGCATCGCACATTACCGCCAACACGCTGCGGTCGACACCAAAAGTCGGCTCTAATACATGCGGCACAAAAGTCTCGTTTGTCTGCGGGTCGCGGTATTTTAATTCTTTCCCGCTAAATTGTTCATGCTGCTTTAAGTCAAAATCCGTCCGATAGGCGAGCCCGTACAATTCCTTTCTGCCGAAAGGGAAGTCGTATTCAATATCCACTGTACGTTTGCTGTAGTGGCTTAACTTTTCTTGCGGATGTTCCAGATCGTGGCATTTATCCGCGCTCAGACCGATCAGGTCGCACCACGCTTTCATCTCTGCTTGCCACTTCTCAAACAGCTGCTCCCAGTCTTTTTCTTCAATAAAATACTCGATTTCCATCTGCTCAAACTCTAATCTCCTAAATATAAAATTGCCGGGAGTGATTTCGTTGCGAAAGGCTTTTCCGATCTGCGCCACGCCGAATGGTAATTTTACGCGGGTGCTATCGACGATGTTTTTGAATTCCAAGAAAATCGCTTGCGCCGTTTCGGGTCGTAAGTAGGCGGTACTTTCTTCTCCCGTCTTTGCCATTTGCGTCTCGAACATCAGGTTGAATTTACGCACGTCGGTAAACTCCGCTTTGCCGCAGATTGGGCACTTGATTCCATTTTCGGTGATCAATGTTGTCACTTCGTCATCCGGTAATCCTTCACAGTCCCGTTTTAGTTGATCTTCTATCAAATGGTCAGCACGCAGGCGTGCGCCGCAGTTTTTACAATCTACCAGTTGGTCATTAAACCCTTCTACATGGCCACTTGCCTTCCAGGTTTTGGGATGCAGAATAATATCGCCATCGATACCCACAATATCCCTCCGTTTATTGACAAACGTATGCCACCAGAGCTGCTTGATCTTGTTCTTCAGCAATACGCCGTACGGCCCGTAAGTGTACGAATTAGCAAAGCCTCCGTAAATATCTGACCCCTGGTAAATAAAACCACGGCGTTTAGAAAGCGAGACGATCTGATCGAGTGAAGTAGCGGGCATGAGGAATTATGAGTAATACGATGAGCATCCTACTATAAAACCATAATTCGTTCTACCGTTATACGGTATAACGGTAGAACCCCAGTCTTGAGGAGAATCATTATTTGCAGAATCCCATGCTTTCTGTGAAATCTACGTCGTTTGTAATAATAGGAGGCAGGTGCCTCACCCGTAACCTAGCCGGACACCTGCACCTGCGCTCAGTTATATCTTATGATGTTTTGCGATATTTTATACGATTTAATGGTATTTAATCATGTTTGACACTATTTGTCCCAAATAGTCCAAATACCCAAATTCCAGTCGAGCTCAAAAAATCGAGACTACACTCTCTGGATTCCTCTTGATACTTACAACTTGCGACTTACTTGTTCACCATACTTTCCTCCGCCGTAAATACACCAAGACACCTACAGTAGTGACGAGTGCAAGAAATAGCATCCACACTAGCACTTGATAAAAGGCATGTGGATCGCTTTCGAGGTGACTGCGGAGGTTCATTCCGAATAATCCTACCACGACCGCCATTGCCGCCATAACCGAGGTCACAAGCGAGACAAACAAATCGAAACGGATAATCGTATTGCGGCGGTTACTCATTTTTAGTGTGATGATCTCTTGCGTATCATCGATATTTTCCGATAATTCATCGATGCGATGACTCAAATCTTCATAACGCTCCCAGGCATGTTCCAAAATGTACTCGATCTCTTCGTCGCGCTCTTCGCTTTCGTCATTAAAACTGAGGGCTTGCATGTCTTCGTCGTCTTTCAGCGTTTCTGTGACCGATTCTTCAATCTCTTCCACAGCGATTTGGAGTTTGTTGAGTCGCTTCTTGAGCGCGAGTAATGCCTCTAAATTTTCATCCTGCAACTCTTGCCTGAGCTTACGAAAGAGGCGCACCGAAGCTTTCTCCATATCTTCATGTGCCTTCGACAGTTTTTGATAGGCATAAAAGAGCGAGGTTTCGAGCACAAGAAAGGGAAAGTAACTCTGTTTATCTGCCGCTTCGATCTTCTCTTTTAATACTTCAATCAGCTTTTTGGCTTGCTCTGGCGCATGGACATCAAAAATCATCGCCTTATCGGCACCGATGATCATTTTGATCTCGTGGATGTTAAAGATAATCGCTTGCTTACGCGGCGTAATGGTTGCCAGTTGTTTAAACGAAAACACCGAGCGCAAGTCGCGCGGGTGCGTGCTGAACTGATCGGCGATTTCTTTGCGAAACAGGTCGCGCTCTTTTACATTGCCTTTTCTGTCGATTTCGAGAATGTGCATGTAGCGTTCTTGTGTTTGAGATAATCAAGCGTATTATTGCAAAAATAGCCAGAAACAGCAATCCGAAGCTACCCCTCTTTGTTTTCCAGCAGAGTGCTTAGGGTCTCTACTGGACTGCTAATGCCCTGGGTATCAGTTAGAACCTATCTTCCTCCTACGTTTGAAGATTCGTTTCAATATAGTGTTGGACCATTTCCTAGGATTGTAGGTTGCGGACTATATGTTCGTGATAGTTGCGCTGCTAAAATCGTGTTGCGAACGAGGGGTAAATTCCGAAATTCACTCCACGAATATATTCATTGGTAGTCATCCAGCATGAGCTATGGTAACGGAACACATAGGGGCTAACCTATGTGTTCGCCCGCGAGATAGTCAGGGTAGACAGGTGAGTCTGCCCCTACGCCCGTATTCTCCGCAGTGTTAGGCGGTTGCTTGATTACCACAATAGTATGGAAATGGTTCGGCATGACGACAAAACTATCTATTCTGCAGGCCTGAATTTTTTTATAGGAATTTTTTGCCACCATTTCTGCACCATTTTTCCCGCTTCATGCAATTCTATGACTCCATTCACGATTTTTCCAAACAGACACATTCGTTCATGCGCACAGATTGTTACGAGATATACTCCATCGGCGCAAACACGTTTATTATTCATGTGGGCAAGATGGAAGCCTGCATTTATGGGTAAATAACCAGAAAACAATTACTGGAAGCCAAATAATTGCTCCAACCACAACAGCGCCAATCGAATCTACCTGCCACGCTATACTTGCGCCCGGAATCGCTGCCAGTAATTTAATGATAACCAGATTGATGTGCAGCAGGTTCCAGGTAAAAAAGGCGATGAGTCCGCCAAAGATGCTAAGAAAACTACCAGGGATTACAGTAAGAAATGCCAATAGCATTGCAATCGGCACCATTGGTGCGACCATCAAATTTGCGAGCGGAGCGATGAGCGATATTTCTCCAAAAAGGGAAAGGAGCAGTGGCATTACTCCTAATTGTGCGGCGAGTGTGGCGGCGAGCAGTTCACGCCAAAATACCGAATCAATATACCTGCCGAAGAAATTCTTGAGGGGCGTGGCAAACCCTAATAATCCCACCACTCCTGCAAAAGAGAGTTGAAACGACGGATCGTAGGTCAGAATCAGTGGAGAGACGAACGCCATCAAAACACTGGCTAAAAGCAGCAATGTCAATCCGCTCGATATGCGCCCCGAATGCACCACAAATAGACCGATGATGCCCATGACTGCCGCACGGATAATGCTCGCCCCGCCACCGACGAAGAAGACAAAAAAGACAAGAAAGGTGATGGTCGCCGAAAGGCGGATGGGCTTTGGAAACCACTGCAGAACCCAAAAGACTGCCAATACGATAATGGTGATATTAAAGCCAGAAAGAGCGAGCAGGTGTGATAACCCTGTTTTGCGGAAGGCTTCTTCATACGCCGGCGAAAACCCGCTGCGGTCACCGATCAATATCCCTGCGGCATATGCCGACTCCGTTCCCGGCAGCATCCGTTTTAAACTGCGGTCGAACCATTGGCGTAGCGCAAAGAGCGGCGATATCAAAAAATGCGCTTCGTTTTCTCCGCTCAATGTAATCTGCGGATAATTCATGATCGCGTAGACATGCTCGCGGGCGAGATAGTTTTTGTACGAGAATTCTTCTGATTCAAAGGGAATCTCTAGTTTACCGGTAATCGTCACGATATCGCCGTAGTTCAGACCGGTGCCATTGCGCTGCACGATCAGCACTCTTCCGTGTATTAATTGTGCATCGTCATCCTCCAGAATAATTCCTCTAGCCTCGATCACCCATTTTTCTTTATCGAAACGATAATCGGGAAAGCGGGTTATTCTGCCGATCACAGTTGCTTGCCGAGCTTGCTCATGTGTTTCCGCATAGCTGCCGATATCTGTCTTATCCGGCGCGCGAGGTTCCAATTCGATTCTCGTTAACCCCAGTAGTAAGCCAATGCTGATGATAATACCTGCCATGCGCCAGGCAGAAAAGGGGAGTGCGGCGAAAAGCGGAATTGCAAAAATCCACCAGAGTCGTGATGAATCGATCAGTGTGCCAGAAAATATCCCCAGCAAAAAGGCTGCAGCAAAGAGCACGATCAAGTGTTTCCGTTTTGGTTTGGTGCTCAAAAAACTCACAAAATCAATAGAATATGAATCTTATTTTGCAATGAAAAAATATATTTGTAAAATAAAAGAGCTTCTCTGGCTTTTTAGGAGCAGCTCTTTTGATTATCTCTTCTTATTTTTCACTATGGAATCACCGGGTGTGAAATGAAAAAATCAGAGAAGACTACAGTTTCATCTGTGATAAAGCCCGCGGCGCGATTGTAAATCGTTGTGAAATCAGCTGAGCGCCGAGCTGCCATCCAAAATCGGGATCGAGCTGCCGGTCGGCATGGAGGAAGAAAAAAAGAAAAATGAACGTGTAGGACAAACCGACAAAGGCCGACAAAAGTCTGCGATGCCATGTTTTGCGGATGGTCGCGATATAAGAGCGATTGTTTGTATCAGCATAGCAGCTCGGATGTTTGCGTTGCTACCGACAATTCTTTGCATCGCGAGGAAAAAGCGCTAGGGTTGTACTATGAAGATCGCCGCACTCGTTTTCCCCCATCAGCTCTATCTCGACCAGGCTGCCGTCGAGGCGGCCGACTCAGTTATAATAGTCGAAGACCCACTCTTCTTCGGTGATTCCAAGTATCCCCTCGCATTTCATAAACAAAAGTTGCTGCTGCATCGCGTGACGATGCGTAAATATACCGCTTCGTTGAAAAATTCGGTAGCTTCCGTCAAATACATCGAGCACACAGATGCAGACCTGAAGCGGGTTTTTTTAGAATTGCGAAAGCGGAAAACGGAAAAAGTCTGTTGTATTGACCCGACGGACGATTGGCTCGGTAGACGGCTTTGTGCCGCGGCGGATGATGCAAACATCGAATTGAAAATGTTGCCTAATCCAGGTTTTTTCAATTCATCACAAGAAAACACCGACTTCTTTGACGGGAAAAAGAAGTATCGTATGCAAGCGTTCTACGAATGGCAGCGCAAGCGCTTCGGCATTCTCCTGGAAAATGATGAGACACCCATCGGTGGGAAATGGAGTTTCGACAGCGAGAACCGCAAAAAACTACCAAAGAGCGAATACCATGCCATACCGGAGATACCACGCATAGCGGAGGACAAATATATCCAAGAAGCGCGAGCGTATGTGCAGCGGCATTATCCGGATAATCCGGGTTCTATGGATACCTTCTGTTACCCCACCGATCATCAGACGGCGGAGCGATGGCTGCAGGATTTTCTCCAGAAGCGGTTCGCAAAGTTCGGCCCGTACGAAGACGCCATGGTTGCCGACGAGAGCTTCCTCTTTCATGGTGTTTTGACACCGATGCTCAATATCGGTCTGCTCACGCCTCAGCAGGTCGTTAAGGCAGCACTAGCCTATGCCGAAAAATACGATGTTCCGCTGTCGTCGTTGGAAGGGTTCATCCGTCAGATCATCGGTTGGCGGGAATTTATGCGAGCAGCGTACGAAGGAATGGGACGGCAGATGCGTACTTTAAACCACTGGGGACATGAGCGGCCGATGCCTGAGTGCTTTTATAGTGGGAGTTCTGGAATCGTACCGGTCGATACCGTCATCCATCGGGTACTCGACACGGGGTACTGCCATCATATTGAACGACTGATGGTGCTTGGCAACTTCTTTTTTCTCTGCGAAATCCATCCCCGCGCCGTGTATGACTGGTTTATGGAGCTCTTCATCGATGCGTATGATTGGGTGATGGTACCGAATGTCTATGGCATGAGCCAACATGCCGATGGTGGCAGCATCACGACCAAGCCGTATTTTTCCGGGTCGAACTACATCCGCAAGATGAGTGATTTTCCGACTGGGGAGTGGTGCGATATTTGGGACGGGCTCTACTGGCGGTTTATTTTCAAGCACCAGAAACAATTGCAGAACAATCCGCGCTGGGCGATGATGGTTCGGACGGCGGAGAAAATGCCGGCGGAGAAAAAAAAGCGTTTGCTTGCAGCTGCGGAGGGCTTTCTCCTGTCGCTCGATTCCTGAATTCACGTATATGGCAAAACTCGTCCTCGATCTACACGACATCTTCAACTGCGGTGAACAGATTGAAGCGGCCCTCACCCGTGTTATCTGCAATGCCGTAGAGAAAAAGATCAAGACCATAGAGATTATTCCCGGCAAGGGGACTGGGCAGTTGAAAAAGCGGGTCATTCGGTTTCTCGATCAAAAACACATCCGCACGCAGTACCATCGCCTAGAGAAAGACGACAAGAACCACGGAAGGGTATTCGTGCATTTTCGGTTCTGACTGAAATTATGGTTTACACTTAGATGTTAGAAATTTGAGCGTACTTTACAGATGAGGGAAAATAAATAATGTTACATAATACTTTCTATTTCCCCCATGCTATGCACAAGCATACACGTATCACTCCGTTTCAGAGAAGAGAAATCTGGGACAAATACACAAAAGAAAAACTGAGGCTCTTGGGTAGGAAAACCATTCCGATTATCCTCTCAACATGCTTAAACACGCTAAAATATCAGATTGCAAAATAAATCATCGAACTGTGGATCGATATTTCAATATCTTCCCAGAAAAATAACTCTTCATGCTATCGATCAAAGTAAAGAGTCAGGAGAGTTTGAACTCGATGCCTCTCATAAGTGTAATCTCATCTAAAAAATGTGAATTTCGCTGGAACTGCAAAGACCAGAGTATCTACGATATAATGCTCAAGATTCTGTAGAAATTTTTTAGAATCTGCTACTCAAGAGCCTGGTTTTTTACCGACAGATTTTTTGCTCTAGAAGCCTTTGTCTTGTAGGCGGATGATGTTTTTGCGTACGGCTTTCGTGAGCGGATGTTCGCCGCCAAGACGGTCATTGCAAATGGTAGAAGCGTGCTCGAAGTGTTCGATGGCTTGCGCAAATTCACCTTTGGCGCGATGGATGGTACCGATGTTGTTGTGGTAGATGGCGACGTCTGGGTGCTCTCCAAGACTATCTTCTGCGGCTTTGATCGCTTTTTTGTACAGCGAATATGCTTTGTCGTAATCTTGCTCGCCGCGATGCAGCCCCGCCAGATTGTTGTAGCGGATCGCCGTGGTGGGATGGGTTTCGCCAAATGTCGTAATCGCGATTTTAAGAGCTTTATCAAAGCAGATGGTCGCTTTATCGATCTGCCCTTTAGAACGCCAGACGATACCTAGGTTGTTGTAGCGCACGCCGACGACCGGATGCGTATTGCCATGAGTCGTTCGTCCAATACGCAATGCAGTTTCTAAATGTACGATGGCGCTGTCATATTGCTCCATTAATTTGAGTGTAAGTCCGAGATTAGTATGGTCGATTGCGGTTTGATGATGCTCTTCGCCGTAGACATCCAAATCGATATCGAGCGCTTTTTGAAAACACTCTTTGGCTTCTTCGTATTCGCCTTGTGCTTTCCAGATCGCTCCCATGTTGTTGTAGCGGATAGCGACGAGCGGATCTTTTTTGCCCATCACTTTTTCGGCGGTATGAAGCGCTTTTTCCAGGTTATCCATTGCCTCTTCAAATTTACCTACTTCTTTTAGCGCGGTACCAAGGTTGCTTTGCGCTACCGCAGTGATAGCATGATCTTCACCGAAGGCGTTTTCGAATGTCTTGGCAGCGCGAGCGAATTGTTTGGTTGCTGTTTCAAAGTCCCGTTTTACTTTTGCGAGTAATCCCAAATTCATCAGGTCGATACCGATGTACGGATGGCGATTGCCAAATGTCTGTTCATCAAGAGCGAGCGCCTTATCAAACTGCTCTTGTGCCTTGTCGGCTTCTTCGTTTGCAAGATAGGCAAGCCCCAGATTCGCGTGGCGAACGGCGAGATCGTACTGATCGACATTTCCTGCTTCGGCAGCTTGCTGCACAATTTTTTCGAGATAGTCGATAGCATCTTCTACTTCATCCGATGCGAGCAGGGCGAGCGCCAGATTGTTAAAACGCACAGCCAAGCGCGGGTTGTCTTCTGTGATGGTTTCAGACTCGCCTTCTATAACTTCTTCAGCAGTCTCTGCTTCGGCGGATTCTCCTTCTGTGGCAGCTTCTGCTGCTTCGTCTTCTCCGGTCGATGGTGTGTCGTTTTCGAGCGCTTCTTCAAGCAATTCTGCATCTGTTGCGAGTGATTTACCGGTATCAAGTTCGATCGCCGTCTCGAACTGTTCGATGGCTTTTTCATAGAGACCTTGGTTGTAATACGCCGTTCCAAGATTGTTGAGATAGGTCGAAAGGGTCGTTTCAGTATGGGCGACGATTTCGTCTTGTTCTTCATCGTTTGTTTCCTCCTCTGCTGCAACTACTTCATCTGCAACGGCTTCTTCACCCTCTGTTTCTACTCCTTCAACAGCTTCTTCTGTAGTCTCGGTTTCTGCTGTCGCCTCTTCAGCATCAGTTTCTTCTGCTACTGCAACTTCCTCTGCGGCAACTTCAGCGCTTGCTTCAACTCTCTCTGACTCAGACACAACATCTTGGGCTTCTACTGTTTCATCTTCAACTTCGTTCTCAGCCTCGGTTTCGACAAGTACATCCTCCTCTTCTGATTCACCCCCATTCTCTTCTGGAACGATTTTTTCTTGAATGGCGACGGCTTTTTCAAAATGAAAGACTGCCATTTCTAAATCTCCTTTCGAGAGATGGGCAATACCAAGTTTGTTATGCTGAATCGCCGCTTCAGGATGCTCTTCACCGTGTGACTCGACGATATCGGCAAGCAGCTTTTCGGTTTCGGTGATGGTGGCGTCCCACTCGTCGTGGCTATAGATGCGTTGCATGTTTGTGTAAAAATGAAATTTATTAGTATATTGTATCACTTTAAAGTGTTATTGGCAAATTTAGTCGCATGATGCAGATTGCAGACAATCACAATCAGATAACTACATCTGCGTCGTACCCTTATTTACCTTAGACGAGCGATTAACTGACGAGAATCGGCGCGGAGCACTCTTCCCCTTGAGAGGGGATGTGAAGGGGTGGACTAAGATAAGACGAATAACTATTCTATCCAACTGCCCCTGTTTAGGAGGAGGGGAAACTCAAGCTACTTTTGCTTCTTGCTGTTTACTGGTTGCTCGCTTACAATATTCCCCGAATGATTTCATACATATTACGGAAAGATTATGCCAAAAACGATTATCGACAAAATCTGGGACATGCATGTAGTAGAGCGCGCTGAGGGCGCACCGGATGTGTTTTTCATCGATCTGCAACTCTTGCACGAAGTCACGAGCCCGCAAGCTTTTGCGACGCTGAAAGAACGCGGGAAAAAAGTGTTTGCGCCTCATCGTCAGATCGCGACGCTCGACCACTCGATTCCAACAGACACAGCACAGAGTGATTTCGCTGATGATCTTAATCGTAAGCAGCTGATAAAACTGCGAGAAAATTGTGCTGAACATGGCATCAAACTGCTTGATATCGGCTCGGGGCAGGGGATTGTGCACGTCGTTGGTCCGGAACTTGGGCTTACCCAACCAGGGATGACGATCGTCTGTGGCGACTCGCACACTTCTACTCATGGCGCTTTTGGCGCTTTAGCCTTTGGCATCGGCACCACCCAAATCTCGCACGTGCTCGAAACGAGTTGCATCTTGCTCGACCGGCCCAAAACGATGCGTGTCGATTTTAAGGGCACGCCATCACAGTACTTCACTGCGAAAGATGCGATTCTTGCTCTTATCCACCAGATCGGCGTGCAGGGCGGAACCGGCTACGTGCTCGAATACACTGGTGATTTTATCCAAAACCTGAGTATGGCAGAACGCATGACCATCTGCAATATGAGCATTGAATGCGGTGCGCGTGCCGGCTTGGTCGCGCCAGATGAAACGACGTTTGAATTTCTCGCTGATACCGAATATGGCAGCGAAGATTTCGACACCAAAAAATCGTATTGGCAGGCTCTCACCACCGATGCCGGAGCCAGCTACGATGCCGAAATCGTCGTCGACTTAGAAGGAAAAAAGCCCATTGTCACCTGGGGGACGACCCCGGCGCAATCGGTCGAAGTCGACCAAGTGATTCCAACGGCCGATGAGCTTCCTATCGACCAACGTCCTTTAGCCGAAAAAAGTCTAGAATACACCAAATTGCAGCCCGGGCAAAAAATCGCGGGCGTACCGGTGCAGCACGTTTTTATCGGTAGTTGTACCAATGCGCGCATCCCCGATTTGCATCAGGCAGCAGATATTCTTCGCGGAAAAAAAGTCGCCGCTGGCGTGCGCGTCTTTGTGGTTCCTGGCAGTGAAGCGGTAGAAAAACAAGCTATTGCCGATGGGCTCAATGTAGTCTTTCGTGAAGCCGGTGCCGACTTCCGCCGCCCAGGCTGCAGTGCTTGTTTGGCGATGAATGGCGATATTATACCGGCCGGTGAGCGGTGTGCGAGTACCAGTAACCGCAACTTTGTGGGGCGCCAAGGCCCCGGTAGTATCACTCATCTGATGAGCCCGCCGATGGCAGCGATTGCGGCGGTAACGGGGAAGATTACTGATCCGAAGGAATATTTTCGCGACCAATGAGAGAGAAGGTAGACTCAGCAGGTATCACACTAGACCAAAAAACCCTGGGTATTTATCTTCATAGTTTGCTTGCTGATAGACTTACCTCCCAACCGCTTTCGGGAGAGCCACGAGTGTCACAGGAAAGCAGAGATGTACTGATAGGCAACATTGCATTGTTGATTGGTACCAATAGGGCTGAAATTAGTCTTGGTACTTGGCTCGCTATCATTGAAGAGGCGGGGCTTTTGGAAACGAATGCCCGTTTGGATACAAGGACAGGGCTCAAGTCTGAGAAGTTGATTACGGCTTAGGTATATATAAAATTCACATACTTGGTAGCTTTAGGTGTTCAAAGGTTCGAATCACTCGAGCGAGCGACGTGGGCACGATGCATTGGGCTTCTACTTGCTCCTTCGCTCGCGGGCGAGGTAGTATATCGCTTATATGTAGCCTCTACCACATCAGGTACATGCTCTAACCGCTAAAGCGTGCTAGTATTAATCTGTACGCTTCTAAATATTCATGCAAAAACTTGTCTTTTTTCTTTCGCTTCTTATCATGGCGAATGCCTGTTCTGTGCAGCAGCCGAGTGCTGACAATACTCCAAAACCCACACCAAATCTGACCGAAGAGCAAAAAAAAGAGCTTCCAAAAGCTACGTTCGCGGGCGGATGTTTTTGGTGCGTCGAATCAGACTTTGAAAAGTTCGACGGTGTGATCGAAGCCGTTTCGGGATATACCGGCGGCGACAGCGAAGACCCGAGCTATCGAGAAGTCGCATCTGGCGAGACCAAGCATCGTGAGGCGGTGCAAGTCACCTATAATCCTAATCTGATATCGTACGAGCAGCTTTTGGAGATATTCTGGAAACATCATGACCCGACGGATGCGGGCGGTTCGTTTGTCGACCGCGGCTTGCATTATACTTCCGCCATTTATTATCACGACGACGAGCAAAAAGAGTTGGCGGAACAATCCAAAGCCGACCTCGATGTCAGCGGTACTTTCGATGACCCAGTCGTCACCGCAATCGTGCCTGCAGGCCAGTTTTACGTTGCCGAAGAGTACCATCAAGATTACTACAAAAAGAACGCCCTTAAGTATGGCCTGTACCGTGCGGGCTCTGGGCGCGATGCTTTTGTCGAAAACACCTGGGGCGATAAAGCGAAAGAGCTCGATGCGCCTGGTCCGGAATTGGATGCATCTGCCGCTTCCGCGCAACCAGAATACACGCGTCCGTCAGAAGCCGAAATCAAAAGCATGCTTACCGATATGCAGTATAAAGTCACCCAAGAAGACGGTACCGAACGACCGTTTAGCAACGAATATAACGATAACAAGCGTGATGGCATCTACGTAGATATCGTCTCGGGTGAACCGCTCTACAGTTCACTAGATAAATACGATAGTGGTACCGGTTGGCCCAGCTTTACCAAACCGCTCGAACCAGAGAATATAGTCACGAAAGAAGACCGCAAACTGTTTAGCGTGCGCACCGAGGTTCGCAGTAAGTATGGCGATTCACACCTCGGGCATGTGTTTGAAGATGGGCCAGAACCGACCGGTCTGCGATATTGCATGAACAGTGCTGCCCTGCGCTTTGTTCCGAAAGAAGATTTAGAAACAGAAGGCTACGCAGAGTATATAGAGCTATTTGAGTGATTCGTTTTTCTGCACAGGTTTTGCTAGCCTATGAGTAGATTTTCTTCACCTATGCCGTTTGAACCATTTACCAGTAAAGCTATTCGCATTCCGCGCAAAGACATCGATACCGATCTCATCATTCCAGCGAAGTACTTGAAAGTGACCGATAAAACAGGCTTAGCAGAAGGGTGTTTTGCGGAATTTAAAAAAGACCCTGATTTCGCCATGAATCGCTCAGAATTCCAAAATGCAGCAGTAGTCATTGCTGGGCCGAACTTTGGCTGTGGCAGTAGCCGCGAACACGCGCCGTGGGCGCTTACGCAAAGCGGTATCAAGGCCGTTATTGCTGCCGAGTTCGCCGATATCTTTAGAGGCAATGCCGAAAAGAACGGCTTGTTACCGATCGTCTTACAGGGTGATGTCGTTGAAAAAATGCTCAATGCCGAAGACGAATTCTTCGAGGTTACGGTCGATCTTCCGAACCAAACCGTAACTGCACTGGATGAAACGCATCATTTTGAGATCAACGGCTTTGCCAAGATCCGCTTTATCGAGGGTTTGTCAGATACCGATTATCTCGCGAAGTTCACCGATTCGATATCCGCTTTCGAAAAGCAACGCGAGCAGTTTCTTCCTCAGGTCAGCTAAACAATGAAAAGCCTCATGGAGTTTTCGAGCGAACAGCAAGTTCTTTTCGAGAAAATCATCGAAGCATTTTTACGTGAAAACGCGGTTACCAATCTGTCTGCCATCCGTACGCCCGAAGGCGTGAGTGAGAAGCATATCCGCGACAGCCTGGCGGCTGAAATGTTTTTGACTGGTTTAGACGCAGATTCCAAAATTCTTGATATCGGTACAGGGGGTGGGTTTCCGCTGTTGCCTTTGGCGGCGGTTTTTCCTGAGTATCAGTTTTTTGGTTTGGATTCGGTTGGTAAAAAACTCGCGGCGATAGAGCGAATAACGCAAGCGACAAGAATTAAAAACGTCACTTTGCTCAATGGTCGGTTGGAAGAATTTGGGCGGAGACCGGAACATCGCGAGCAGTACGATATTGTGACTGCGCGGGCGGTAGCGCCGTTTTCAGTACTCGTCGAACTGGCGTCGCCATTCGCCAAAATCGGCGGAAACTTTCTTGCCTATCGCGGGCCAGATTCTGATGCGGATGATATTTTACTCGCCGCCAAGTTGAACCTAAAATTTGTTCAAAAAGTAGATTATTCATTGGCAGAAGGCGAGCAGCGGACGTTGTGGATTTTTGAAAAGACCGTTGCGCTTTCAAAAAAATTTCCGAGAGAAGTAGGGATACCAAAGAAAAAACCGCTTACGTTACATTTTTTTCAGAAGCAGAATTGATTTGTAACCCCCTTCACTTCCCCCTTACACTAAGGAGGAAAGCTATTTATTCTTCATGCCCAAAGCCTTTAATCCGCAGGATAAGTTTTTCCGTAAAGCCCAAGCCCAGGGGATGCGTGCGCGTAGTGCATTTAAGCTAGATGATATTCTCCGGCGCTTTCCGAGCTTTTTGCCAAAAAATGCACACGTGCTCGATCTGGGTTGCGCGCCGGGAAGCTTTTTACAAGTCATCCTCAATTATCAGCCAAAGCTGCTAGTAGGTGTCGATTTGCAAGAGATCGAACCGATTACTGGTGTACAGTTTCGCCAAGGCGATATTTTTTCTGATGAGATGGGTGCCTGGCTGAGTGATTTTGGTATGTTTGATGTGATCACCAGTGACATGGCACCAAAAACGACCGGCGTGCCCGATAACGACCAGTTCCACAGTGTCGAGCTGTGCGAGCGCGTAATCGATCTGTCTGCTTCTATTCTTAAGCCAAAAGGCAATCTGCTGCTTAAGATTTTTACCGGTGCCGACTTCGATCCGTTTTGGGCGCAATTCAGATCATCGTTTGCACGCGCGAAAACGTTTAAACCCGAAGCCAGCCGCGACCGCAGCCGCGAAACGTTTTTGGTGGGGGAGGGGTTTAGGCCAGCTTAATAGCTGGCAATTACAAATGAAAAATTACAAATGACGAATGCAATTTCTCTCCACGGGGAGTTGGATGGGGTTTGTTTGAAGCGAATTCGACACCTCCTAGACTTTCCTAGATCCTTTCGGCAAGCTCCCCTCGACCATGCTCGGGGCAGGCAGGGTCTGCGACAGGGGAGAGGCCACGCATAATCGCGCCAAGTGTTGATTGCGAATTGCCGATACCTTTCCTTCTATGTCAAAATCGAATACGCATAACTGAAAGAACATGACTACCGCACCCGTTGCACCAAAAATAGAAGCAAGTTGGAAAGCCGTTTTAGCAGACGAATTCCAAAAGCCGTATTTTGCAGAGCTGAAGCAATTTCTTGTTGAGCAGATTACTGCTCAAAAAAAGGTCTATCCGCCACCCGAGCAGATTTTTTATGCCTTCGAGAAATGCCCGTTCGACCAGGTAAAAGTCGTGATACTCGGGCAAGACCCATACCATGGCGCAAACCAGGCACACGGGCTCTGTTTTTCGGTCAACAAAGGCATCCGCGTTCCGCCGTCGCTGCAAAATATCTACAAAGAACTGCACAGCGATCTCGGCCTATCTCTACCAACTCACGGCAATCTCGAAACATGGACGCAGCAAGGTGTACTACTGCTAAACGCGGTACTCAGTGTGCAAGCGGGCAGCCCGGCTTCGCACGCGGGCAAAGGCTGGGAGCAGTTTACAGACCAGGTGATCAAAGAACTCTCTGACCGGCGCGAGGGAATCATCTTCCTCCTCTGGGGCAGATACGCGCAGCAAAAAGGCAAGATCATCGACACTAGCAAACACCATGCGCTGACGGCGGCTCACCCGTCGCCGTTTTCGGCACACAATGGCTTTCTTGGGTGTAAGCACTTTTCGCAGGCGAATGATATTCTTGAATCACAAGGAAAAAAGCCGATTGACTGGCAGATTACGAAATGAGAAAATGATGTTGACTTTGTAGTAATGATTGTTTTAATATTCTCTCCTTTTTTATCTTCAAAATGGCTAATATTAATCAACATAAGTCGGGCGAACCAAAAATCTCTGATAGAGTTGACCCACATGGTCAGCAAATTGTCAATCAACTCGAAGATTGTGTTGCTTTACCTGAAACACCAGAAGAATCGACACGACGAATCCTTGCACTGATATGCGATGCCGAAGCTCGCGGAGTTACTTTAATTTTGGATGAAAGTGGTAGTGTTATGGGTGAGGCGAAGAAATTACAGTAACCCTATCTCCGGAGTGGGTGTGACGGTAAAACACCCGGTTCGTAGTGTTTGGTAGGGAGTGCAATAGAAGCAAAAGTCATAGTATGTGGTTCAGTCTTTCTTTAACCCGAAACGCCTTGAAACGGTTGTCCTGAGTGCTCGGTAACACCCATTTCGGTTTTCGAACAAGACAAAGAGCCGATTGACTGGCAGATCACGGCATAAGTACTTGACAAGTATGCCGATTAAAGATTAAAAATATGACTCTATTTCCACAGCCATGCATCGTGCTTGGATTGACGCGCAACGAAGCGGTGGGGCGACTGGTCGGGAGAGGAAATCTTCGCTTTTCTGAGCAATACCCGCGATAAGTAGACCGAAAAGCCCCAGCTTTGTTTTGCGTTGATCGATTTGCCTCAGGGGTACATCAATGATCCGCAAAAAGTACGACCAGGAAAATAGTTTCAGAATGATATTTTTATATTTCTATGGCTCAATTGTATACACTTCATGGGGATCGTGCCCCTTCGGATGCATCCGATACGGATTGTTCCCTAGATACTGAGCACGCGGCTGAAGCCGTCATCCAAAAGGTCACTTACAGAATCATGCAAGGTTCAGAATTAAATGAGCTTCAAGAACAATTACAGGTAATTCTGCGGAGAGAAAACTTTCTCAGTGATGATGCTGTTTTGCACTGGGCGAACAGCGTTCGTCAGCAACTCACAGGTATCCCAGACCTACACCTGCTCGCTCCTCATTTTAATATGGATGGTTGGTCGGTCAGAGATGCGATAACAGCTATCCGCGGGGATTTACGCAACTTTCAGGATAACCCGGCCGTTTTTGCTACCCTTGTATTCATCGCTAGCGGCAGGGAGTCGTGGCCGGATGACCCCGTAATCTGCGTTTAATAGAAGAATAAAGTTATTGCAACAACCGCCCCGAAGGCTCGGGGCGGTTGTTGCTGTTCAGCGAGCATGTATCGCTGTTACTCTTTCTTCATTCGGTATCTGCCGGCGACGAAGAGGAAGAACATGCCGGAGAGCAAAGCGAGGGCGTAGGTGCCTGGGCCAGAGCTAATGAGCACTTCGGGTCGAGGCATTGGGGTGATCACCACTTCGGCGAAGGCGAACAGATCTGACAGGTCGGCATTTTCTGCCGTAATCGTTACTGTATTGCGCACTCTGGTATTGCCCGGAACCGTGTTTTTGACCTTGGTCTTAAGCTTGATGATCCAGATATCGCCGGCGCGCAACACGCGTTTACCGAAGATAAGCTGCTCGTCGGCGCGGTTGATATCGCGCAGGTCATTCGCTTTTACCAGGTCGAGGAAGGCGAAGGGGAAGTTATCTGTGATCGTCAGGTTTTCGTAGTCGAACTCGCTACGGTTGTGCGCGACGATGGTGAAGGTGACTTCATCCCCCGGCTTAGCTTCTGGCTTATCTACCACTTTGCGCAGGTCAAGTTTGTTCTCATCTGAGAATTGGACTACTGCCGGGTCTTGCTGGCCGATACCGCGGATGGTCGTGCCGCGAGAGCGCAGGCCGATCGAGAGGGTTGGTTTGACGGCGTCGGCGGCGATGATCTCAGCAATGTTCTCACCACTAGCGATTTCGCCGGTACTCTTTTGCTGAACGAGTGTTGCGGTGTAGCTGATAGTCTCTGCTTCTGATCGGCGCAGCGATTCTAAGCTGAAGACCTGGCGTTTACCATCCCATTCGGCGCCTTCTACGCCTTTTACTGCGGCGCGGATCAACGATTGGCTGGTGAAGATATCTTCGATTTCGACATCCTTTCCATCGACACTACCTTCATTGCGGACGATAATGCGGTATTCGACATCTTGGGTCTTTTTGCTGCCAATAAGAGCGGCAAGGTCGAGGGTATTGGCATCTTGCCATTTACCGTCTTTATCTTTGGCTTCTTTGGCGATGTAGAGGTTGACCGAGTCAGACACCGTGCGGCGTCCGCCTCCACCTCCACCTCCACCTCCACCTCCACCTCCACCTCCACCTCCACCTCCTCCTCCACCTCCACCGGATGGGCCGACGATAAATACTTCGGCATCGTCACTCAAATCGGTTTCTACGATCGTTGCGGTGTTGAGGAACTGCGAGCTTTGGTTAAACGGAATTTCTTCGTTATTCGCTTTGTAGCGGTAGCTGAGCGTAACTTTAGCACCCGGATCCAGTTCGGTTATGGTAACTGGGCCAAGGCCGATGCTGCCAGCGGTCGTGCCAGAACCTGCGGGAGAGAAGGTCACCGAGAAGTTGTTGTTATCAAAGCTTAGAGTGCCGCCATTGTTGCCTGGCTGCTGAATATCTTCGACCTGAAAGGTCTTGGCAGTCGGGCTGATGTTTGTGACCACAACGGTATACGTGGCGTACTGTCCGGTCACTAGGCTGCTTGGCGTTACGTCTTTGGTAATCGTTAAGCCACCACCGTTGACCGGAGTAATGGCCGAATCTTTGTTGTTATCGAGGTTGATATCTTCCTGCAACTGGGTGATTTCGACCGTGTTTTGGATATCAGTCGTGACGTCATCGAGCACGATCGTGGTGTAGGTAAACGATTGTGCCGGTGCGCCTGGTGCTAATGGCCCCACTTCACAGACGAGCTGCGCTCCGCCGAGGATATCACAGAATGCCGGAATGATCGGATTGCCATCGGTATCTTCTTTGATCTTCAATTTCGTTTCGTCGAAGTCGTCAGTGACAATGTTTCCGGTAGACGTAAATTCACCCTGATTGAAGTAGGTGATGGTGTAGACGAGCTCCATTTCTGGCGTTACTAGATTTGGTAATGCGGTCTTTTCGATCACATTATCTACAATCACTTTCCCCACGGTTACGGTGACGAGATTGCCAAAGACATTCTCCATTTCAAGATCACCATCGAACGGCCAGGTATCTTCTGGATTCACCGTTACTTCGAAGGTACGCGTAACGTTGTCTCCTGCTGGAACATCGGTTGCCGGCCATATGACCACGTTGTTTGCGGTGTCGAGTGTGCCGCCATCCGAAATGTTGCCGATGGTTGCATATTGGAGGATATCCGTAACATTATCGCTAATGACATAGTCTTCAAACGCACTGGCTCCGCCGGTCTCTGTTACGCTGAGCGTGTAGACGAGGTCGTCTCCTGCTTCGGCTTTGATGCTCGTGCCTTCTTCTTCACTTCTGGTATTGAGTACTGATTTTGCCAACGCTACTTCTGCCGGTGTGAGTTCGGTAGTATCACCGAAGATATTCGTGATGGTGAAGTCGCCATTTTCTGGTAACGGACTTTTGATCTGTACCTGGAAGGTCTGCTCGACGGTGTCTCCTGCCGGAATCGTAACTGCCGGCCAGCTGACGACATTGGTCGTGGTATTGAGCGTGCCACCGTTGAGGTCGAGCACATTGGCGTACTCGAGTACATCGGTGATATCGTCGGTAAAGACAAAGCCAGAACGGTTGGCGGTGCCATTATTGGTTACGCTATTGATATATGTCACGACATCGTTCGCGCGTACCGGACCGTTTTTGAAGCGTGGCCCATTATTGATCTGCACAAATTTTTCTTTCGTCAGGTCTGGCACTTCGATATGTGTCGTATCGCCAAAGACATTGGTGAGTGTGAAGTCGCCATCCACGCTATCGATATTGTTGAAGATCTCAATCGTAAAGGTGACTTCTACCGTAGTGAAGGCCGGAATATCTTGCGCTGGCCAGTTGAGTGTGTTCCCTGTTTTCGTAGCGCCGCCGAGGTCCGTGATCGTTGCATATTCGAGCGTATCGGTGACATCATCGGTAAAGACAAAGTTGTTTTCTGCTTCGTCACCAGTGGTGTAGCTGAGGGTGTAGATTAGCTCGTCACCTTCGATCGCCTGCACGAGTGTGCCGCTTTCGCCAGTTCGGGCATTGGTCACTTTCTTGGCTTTTTTGCTGGCATTGTCCGGACTGACCCAGACTTCGATCCAGTCGTCATTATTATTCGGATTGGTCTCTTCTGTAGTAATCGGGAGGAAATCGGCGCTTTCGATATGCGCTTCGCATTCAAACTTATCAGCAGTCGGTGTGCCGAATCCGGCGGCCACGCTGCCGCTAAAGTCGAAGCTGCCACTACTGCCTGCCGGAGTACCGGGGTAACCGGCTTCGGTATCGAACGGTCCAAAGGTAACAGTATTGCCACTGACATTGCCTTCCGATGAAGCCAGGTTCGTCAGCGCATCGGCATCACAGGTGACCGTAATAGTCGTATCATCCATATCGACGTTTCCCAGATTTTGCCAGTCGACGCGGAAGTCGATGTCGGCTGCGGGTGCAACTCCGTAGTCGTTTGCAAATAGCTGTACCGCAAGATCAGCTTCGGCTGCGGCTCCTTTGATCCGCACAGTGGCGGTATCATTCTGGCCAGAGTCGACCAGTGTTGCAGTATTGACAAAGGTAGAAGTGCTACTGACCGCGACATTACTATTATTGGCGGTGCGTGCGTAGCTGATACTAGCGGTAGCATTTGGCGCCAGAATACATTCCAACGGATTGGATTCATCAAAGATGTTCCCGGCAACACAAACACCCGGAGGTGTTATGAGAGCCGGTCCATTTAGTGTCAAGCTGCCGCCATTGGTTCCAGCGGCTTGCACGTCGGTTATCGTCACAATTCCGGTGCGCGCTCCGGTATTTTTGACCACAACGGCAAAGTAAGCGTTGTCGCCATCATCGATGGTAATTGATTCATCGGTATAGACGGTTCCGTTTTTCGAGACTTGTTTCGTAATTTCGAAATCCGGTTCGTTGACCGGCACGACGATTGTTTTACATTGTGCGCTTTCGCCGCTTTGATTCTTGTCGTTGTAGACCGTCACAGTGATGCTGGTTTCTGCGGTGATCCCTGCCGAGACATCGTACAGAGTTTCAGTACCGTTCGCATTCACGGGGCTGCCAGGGCTAAATTCAATACGATAGCTTGACTGGTTCCCAGAATTCCAACTCAAGAGGAAAGGCTGATTCGGATTGACCGAACTTGGTGAAGCGATCAGATTCGCACAAGTCGGCGCAGATGGAGGGCCGTAGATCGTCACATTGGCCGAGTCGTTATCGACTGGAGCGCCGTTTCTCGTCAAGCGAGCAGTATCAACCAGATTGGTGAAATCTCCTCCCGGAATATCTGCTTGGCTGGCAGTACGCGTGTAGGTCACCGTTACCACCTGCCAGGCAGGCAAGTTGGCAATGGTGATGCCGCCGCCAGCAAGTGTTCCACTACAGGTAGCCGATGTAGCGCAGGCAATACTTTCGTTTGTCGGAGCGCTCAACCCGCCGCCGTTGGTAGGTGCGCTGAGAGTATCGGTTAGCACCACTGTGCCTGGCCCCGCACCGGTATTTTGGATACGAACGCGGTAGTAGGCAGTCTGGCCATCATACAGCGAAACGATCTCGCTAAAATCCTGATTGTCTTTGCTGACTTCTTTTTGAATTGTAAAGTCCGAGGTTCCAGTACCAGCAATCGAGACACTGGCGGTATCGCTTGCTACCTTTTGGGTAGAAATATATAAATCGGCAGTATCGATGATCGTCGAGCTTTGGCCGATCGGTACACCACCGTTATCAGCGATGCGCTGATAATCGATGATAAAGACCTCGCCCACCGGTAGATTTGTTACCGAAAAGCCACTGCCTGCAAGTGTGCCAGAACAGATAGCTCCACTATTACATGTAAAGGTCTCATTCATGATGTTTGTGAGGCTGCCACCGTTTGTGGCGCTTGAGAGCGTATCTTTAATCGTGAACGAGCCTGGCCCGGTACCGGTGTTTTCTACCGCGATGCGGTAATAAGCGATTTCGTCGTCTTCTATACTTACATTCTCGACAAAACCACCATCCACTTTGGTAACACGTTTTTCAATGGTCAGGTCGGCAAAAGGAGCCGGCCCGGTAACGATGACTTTTGCGTCATCTGAAGCGCCGGTCGAAAGTGTGGCGCGGTCGACCAGGTCTGAAGTATCGTTTGTCGGAACGGCAGAGTTACTGGCAGCACGACGATAAAACACAGATACTTGTTTTCCCGGTTTGAGGTTGGTGATTGAAATATTGCCGCCGCCCAAGTTACCTCCACAGCTCGCTTCGGTATCGCAGATGATCTCTTGATCGGTAATCGCACCCAGAGCACCGCCGTTCGTTGGCGCGAGCTGCACATCGGTTATCGTCGTGCTGCCGGTGGCATCACCATCGTTTTTGATGATCAGGCGATAGTAGGCAGTTTCGCCGTCACCGATCGTGATCTCATTACCAAAACTGCCGCCTTGGCGGTCGTAGCTGACATTCTTTTGAATTGTGAATTTTGGCGTCAAACCTTCTCCGACAATAGTCACGCTGGCCTGGTCATTGTCACCGGTGCTAATGGTTGCGGTGTCAACAACATTACTGTTTTGCCCACCGGGAACACCAGCGTTGCTGGCGACCCGTTGGTAATCGACGATGACGATTTCTCCTGGTACCAGATTCGAAATCTGTATACCGCTGCCGATATTGCCAGAACAGGTAGCAGTACCACAGTCGATCGCTTCCAGTTGAATTGCACTTAAACTACCACCATTATTTGGGGCGGCAAGCACATCTGTTAGTGTTAGCGAACCATTTGCTGTTCCACTGTTGCGGACGGCAATGCGGTAGTAGGCACGGCCACCATCTTCGACGATCGCATTCTTAGCAAATGGTCCGCCGTTGCTAACACGCTTTTCTACGCTCAGTTCAGGCATAGCTTCTGGAGCACGGATGTATACGGTAGCTTGGTCGGTTTCACCACTCGAAAGTGCAGCCAGGTTATCGATTCGTGTTGTTTCATCAAGCGGGATCGCCGTATTGTTCGCGAGACGCTCATAGGTGATCGTCGCTGATTTACCTGGTTCAAGATTGGTGATCGTCAGCCCGACACCGGTTACGTTTCCGTCACAAGTCGCCGCGCTTGGGCAGACCACACTGTAATTGATCGCTGGTCCGAGACTACCGCCGTTCGTTCCAGAATTCAGGCGGTCAGTGACCGTCACATCTCCGGCACCATCGCCGATATTTTCGACAAATATCTTATAGAAGGCGTTCGCTCCGCCATTGAGGGTGACTTCTTCTTTATATCCAGTATTTGATTCGGACACTTTTTTGATGATGGTGAATTTCGGTTGTGCGCGTTGCCCTTCAATCGTCACGCTGGCGCTGTCGCTTGCACCAGTCGAAAGATACGCGGTATCAGGAATGTTACTGGCTTGTCCGATCTGCACTCCGCCATTGCTGACGGATCGTCTGTAGTGGATAGTCACCGATTTACCGGCACCAAGACTATTGATCGCCACTCCGGCATTCGTAAGCGAGCCCGAACAGTTGGCGCCAGCGGCACAGGTTACATTTTCGCTTACAATCGGTCCGAGACTGCCGCCATTGCTGGCAGAGCCAAGCGCATCGGTAACGGTCACGTTGCCGGCTCCATCTCCGTTATTTAACACTGTGATCTTATAGTAGGCACTATCGCCATCGCGAGCGGTTATGTTTTCTTTATATCCGGTCGTCGTTTCAGAGACTTGTTTGCTGATGGAAAAATTCGGTAACGGCTGTCCACCCTCTACGGTGACCGTCGCGGAATCGGTAAGTCCATTGGTAAGCCGAGCGATGTTGGGGAGATTACTGGCCTGGCCGAGTGGTACGCCACTGGCGCTAACAGGCCGTTGATAGGTTATGGTGACAGACTGCCCAGGCCCGAGATTGGTAATATTGACTCCGTTCCCGCTACCCCAACTACCCCAACCACCCCAGCCCCCACTGCCCCCAATAGTCCCCACATTTCCAACCTGCCCAACAGTCTCAACCTGCCCAACCTGCCCAACAGTCTCAACTTGCCCAACAGTCTCAACCTGCCCAACCTGCCCAACAGTCTCAACCTGCCCAACCTGCCCAACCTGCCCAACAGTCTCAACTTGCCCAACTT
>CAZLFD010000017.1:0-26887 GCA_964558715.1 uncultured Candidatus Peribacteria bacterium
ACGGGAGGCAGCAGTGAGGAATTTTCCGCAATGGGCGAAAGCCTGACGGAGCAATCCCGCGTGGAGGATGACACCTTTCGGGGCGTAAACTCCTTTTCTGAAGGAAGAAGTTCTGACGGTACTTCAGGAATAAGCGACGGCTAACTACGTGCCAGCAGCCGCGGTAATACGTAGGTCGCAAGCGTTATCCGGAATCATTGGGCGTAAAGCGTTCGAAGGCGGACAAGAGGGTCTGATATTAAATACCTGCGGCTCAACCGAGGTGTCGTATCGGAAACCGCTTGTCTAGAGGAAGACAGAGGCAACTAGAATTCCCATTGTAGGGGTAAAATCCGTAGATAATGGGAGGAATACCAAAAGCGAAGGCAGGTTGCTGGGTCTTTCCTGACGCTGCGCGAACGAAAGCGTGGGGAGCGAAAGGGATTAGATACCCCTGTAGTCCACGCCGTAAACGATGAACACTCGATGTACGCCGGTTCAATCCCGGTGTGTGTCCAAGCTAACGCGTTAAGTGTTCCGCCTGTGGAGTACGGCCGCAAGGTTAAAACATAAAGGAATAGACGGGGATCCACACAAGCGGTGGAGCATCTGGTTTAATTCGATAATGCGCGGGGAACCTTACCAGGGCTTGACATCCTTGGAATCTCGCAGAAATGCGAGAGTGCCCTCGGGAACCAAGTGACAGGTGTTGCATGGTTGTCGTCAGCTCGTGCCTTGAGGTGTTCGGTTAAGTCCGTGAACGAGCGCAACCCTCGTCGTGCGTTGTATTTTTCGCGCGAGACTGCCGGTTTTACGCCGGAGGAAGGTGAGGATGACGTCAAATCAGCATGACCCTTATGTCCTGGGCGACACAGATGCTACAATGGTCGATACAAAGAGTAGCCAAGCTGCAAAGCGGAGCCAATCTCAAAAAGTCGGCCCTAGTTCGGATTGGAGTCTGCAACTCGACTCCATGAAGTTGGAATCGCTAGTAACCGTGAATCAGCCACGTCACGGTGAATCCGTTCCTGGATCTTGTACTCACCGCCCGTCAAGTCACGAAAGATAGGGGCGCCCGAAGCAGTGTTATCCTTTTAGGAGCATTACCACGGTGAAACTATTGATTGGGACTAAGTCGTAACAAGGTATCCGTAGGGGAATCTGCGGATGGATCACCTCCTTAGATGGAGATATAGTACATTCACGCTCGTCTGAGCCTGAGTGTACGAGATTGAGGCAAAACTCTGATTTTTATTAGAGCTGAGCCTGTTGCTGTTCTCTTTTGTACTGAAGCCTTCAAGGAGGGAGAAGTCACGATTGCATCGTGGCTTTTTTCTTGTGACGTAAAACGTACACCTTGCGACTTACTGATATTCGCGCGATTTCTCAGCATATACGCTGATAACGCTCGGCAACGTAATGATATCACGCACAATATCGGGAGTGATCATCACATCGAGCGTGACTTTGTGGTCGGCTTCGATTTTTTCTCCGGTACTCGAGATAACGCCACCAATATCGAGAATCGCAAGTTTGATCTGATCGAGCATCGCCTTGTTTTTAGCATAAAAGATCGCCTTCACCGCGAATGCGGGAACTTTGGTAGAAAGCAGTTTTTCTTGAACTTTATATTGCGGATGCAAGGGGCCGATCCAACGAATAAAATCGAGGCTTGCCAATTCATTGGCGATTTCAGGTGTCGCCCATACCAGTACACGCCGGTAATCATTGTCGTCGCCGACGATCACGGCATTTTTTTCAGTAATGATCTCACCCCATTCTTTCTTCGTTTGCGCCACATACTGCATTAAAAAGAGCGTTGGGGATTCGGGAGTGATCTCAGACTGTAAATCAGGATTGACTTCGGGCAGGCCGGCGAGCGGGTCATCGTAGCCCTCACGCTGAAACAGTTGAAAGGGATCTTTTACGGGTGTGAATGCTATCGACTTGCTTAGTTTAGCTGCTTCGCCGGGCTTAAGTTCGAGCCAGTATTCTTTCGGCAGATATTCCGTGATGCGCACCGGAAACACCGTATCGCGTATTTTGGCATATTCTTTAGGCGCCATCCGAACCAAGTAAGAATACACCTTCGACGGCTTGGCAGAAACCGTTGGAGCAGGGGTCGCGTCGAGTTCGGGTAAGGCGGGAATATCGGTCAGCTTGATATCTTCTACAGGCTCTGTGGCAGCAGCTTCCTCGTCGGATGGAGCGTCATGCGTATCTTCGGTCGATGTCGACGCTGCATTGCTCGAAACGGTGTTGAGGGGATTATCAGTTTGCTGTATAGTGGCAAGTCGAATCGGTTCTGCAGGCGCATTGAGTGAAAGTTTTTCGCCATAGGCAAGCCAGATACCCGCTACAAAGATCACAGCGGCGATTGAAGCCGCACCACGCTTGAGATATTTGACTGGCAGAGTGATGGTGATTTCCGGGTTTTGCTGCTTGATGCGACTTTCTAAGCTGTGTTGCAGTTTCTGAAGGAACTCGGGAGTTGGCGTAAAATTGCCCAACTGGCTCATGGCAGCGCGAATGGCATGGATTACCGCGGGCGGCAGATCGACTTGCGGATCTTCACCACGCTGCACAGCGATAATCGCCTTTTCGAGTTCTTCGATCGAGATGAGTGACTGCTCAGCCATTTTTGTGTCTGGTAGAAAACTAATGAGAGGAGCTTTCTTCTGCGCTTCTCAGGTGCAATATTCCAATGATTTTATCATAAAATTCGAGGAAGATAAAGCACAGATAAAAAAGCTGATTGGCTTGCCCCAAAAAAGCCAGAAAAACGCTTGACGAAAGCGAGTTTTTTTAGGGAAGATGCTCGGGCACTTTTTAATCGGTATGAAAGCGAGCGTCCGCCACATTCACATTTCTCCTAAAAAAGCCGCCTTGGTTGCAGATCTTGTGCGTGGCAAAAAAACGGATGAAGCTTTAGATTTTTTGAAGCTCGCCGATAAAAAGGCTGCCGGTATTATTCATAAAGTCGTCGAATCCGCCGTAGCCAACGCACAAAATAACGACGGCAAAAGCAAAGACAACCTCGCTATCAGCAAGATCTACGTTACGAAAGCACGCAAAATGCGTCGTGGTATTCCTGCTTCGCGTGGCCGTGTTATGCCTATTTACAAACGCTCGTCACACATTTTTGTCGAACTCGGCGAACAAGAGGTTGCGCCTACCAAAGCAGAAAGCCCAAAGGCAGAAAAAGCAGAAGCGAAAACCACCGAAAAACCTGCCCAAGCGGCAAAATAATTTCTTCTTTTCATCTCGTCCCATGGGACAAAAAGTCAATCCTACCGATATTCGCCTCAGCATCATCAATACATGGCCTAGCCGCTGGTTTGCGCTTGGGCGCGGGTTTCAAAAAAACCTAATGGAAGACATTGCCATTCGCAATTATCTCGAAAGCAAGCTGGTAGATGCCGGTGTATCGCAGGTTGAAATCGAACGCAGCAGCTCGCAGACAAGCGTGATCATCTTTTCGAGCAAACCTGGTGTAATCATCGGGCGCAGCGGAACGGCAATCGAAGATCTAAAGAAAGACCTCAAACTTAAGTTCAATACCAATTTCGACGTCAATATCCGCGAGCTCAAAAATCCCGATACCGATGCTGCCATCTTGGCTGATTCCGTTGCGCAGCAGATATCACGTCGCATCGCCTTTCGCCGTGCTGCCAAATCTGCCGTACGCAAAGGTATGGAAGGGGGCGCTAAAGGAGTGAAAGTAGAAGTCAGTGGCCGCCTGAACGGAGCAGAAATCAGCCGCCGCGAGTTCTTTTTGGAAGGTAAGATTCCTCTGCAAACCTTCCGTGCCGATATTTCGTATGCCAGCAAACGCGCCGAAACCACCTATGGCACGATTGGCGTAAAGGTTTGGGTCTTTCGTGGTGAAGTTTTTCGTGATCGCGTGACTAAAAAGTTAGAAGAAGTACCGACCGCGTAAGAATTTTTTTGAAGAGAAGGCAAAAAACCGCAGTAGATCTACTGCGGTTTTTTTAGTGAAACAATTTGGCATCTCTTTACGTATTACTTTATAGTTGCGCCACTCTCGAATTTGCTATTTTTCTTCACCATGAAAAAGTACTTTGTAGCCTTTTGCGCTCTTTTTGTGGCTTTGCCACTTGCCGTTGCCGCATCTGGCGAAACAGTAGTAGATACACTTTCAGGTGAAAAAGCAGGCGGCAGATATGTTGTTGCCCCTACCGAAACGGTGACCATTGCCACTTCGCTGCCCGAAGGAACCGATGCGCGCTTTGTCTTTAAGATTCCGGCATTTTTATCTGGCGGTATGGCGCCAGAGCTACCCGGCGAATGCTCTATTATTCGTAGGCTTGATGTTCCGGCACTTATCATCTGTCTGGGTGTGAACGGGAAGATGGGATTCTCATATTCTGGAGAAGTCGCTGAAACGGGCAATACGAAAGGTTTTGTAGCAGCACGCGGATATTTGGTCGATGGCACGCGTTGGAATCACTTTACTCCTCTCGATTTCGTTGTCGAAGAAGCTGCTGTCACGAGTCCGACTCCGGTGCCAGAATCAGAAGATGGAAATGAATCTGAAACAGATGTTGAACAAAGTGACGAAGACGAGGAAGCAGAGTCAACTCCGACACCGGCTGAGATTCCGGAAGATGTGTCTGCACTCGACAACCCAAATGATATTCCCACGCATGCGCGCACATTGAGTGACCCAGATTCGAAGATCATCCTCGATGATACAGAGGGCAACATCATCGCCGTTGCCCATTTCGATGCTCAGATCGAGCCGGTAATCATTGAAAAGCTCACTGTAGAACTACAAGGCGTGAATACCGCTGGGCTGTACGGCGATACCGATAACGACATCGATATGGTAAATGCGGTTTCTCTGTTTTACCAAAACGGTGATCCAGTGCTTAAAAAAGACGGTTTCGTCGCGAAAACAGAAGCAATCGGAAACAATGGCAAAGCAACTTTAGACAATCTCAACATCGCCTTTCCCGAGGGCGGAGAGCGACTGTATATTGCTATTGAAACGCATGAAATGCTCGAAGGTTACAGCGGCGCAGCACTCAAAGCTGAATTTTCATTTGATAACGACGAAACGACGATCCGTGGCTTTTGGAGCAAGAACAGGTTCGACGAAGAGATCCTCAACGGCGGTGACACCAAATCACCAACCGTATATATCTTTGCCAACAAAATTGTCGCAGAAGAATCTGAAGGTGGTACTGAATTTTTGAAGACGGGAGACAACGACGTTCTGCCGTTTCGTTTGAATGTCATCGATGATGATGAAGCATGCTTAAAAGAGGTAACAGTAAATATCTCTACCAACTCGGGGGGGGAAGGCTTTCGCGTAACCACATTACGCCTACGCCGTGGAGCCGACATCATCGCATCACGCTCTGGTGGCGATCTGACTGGCTCGAACAGGCTTGTTGTCGGGCAATGTATTGGCGGCGATGTATGTGATGCCGATGAAGATGAAGGCAGCCCGCTTTTCGCGGAAACCGAATTTATGATTGAGGCGATCGTCGTACCCGATGATCAAGACGAAGGCCTAGAAGATGCCAACCTATCTGCCCAGATTGTCATCAACAGTAGCACGCCAGGGAACGACGACATCGTCTGGCAAGACTACGGCAGCGATGGCGATGATGGTGTCGATATCGATTGGATCGACCTGGGCAGCGACAGCTCGCTAACTCGGCTAGAACGAACAATCAGCACACCCTAGAAAAGCAAGGAATAAGTCGCTTGGAATAAGGAGTTCACCTTACTCCCTCCATTTGCGTCACTACTGTAAAAGGTGTGATTCCAGCGGGGAAACAGGGGCCTAGTATTAATGGGAGGAATGAAAACAATCTTACCATTGCGAGATTTCTGTTTCCACTCCAAAATCGCACCCATAAGCTGAGATGACCTCATTTGAGTTTTTTTGCTTATCGCGTGCGACTTAAAACTTGATTCATCCAACCCAAATACTCTTCCGACCCGCCTTCGATCGGCACTCGGATGATTTCTGGCGTTTCGTACGGATGATGCTCTAAAAGTAGTTTTTCGAGCTGTGAATACAGGTCGGCCTTTGTTTTGATTAAAAGGAGAAATTCCGCTTCATCTTGCGTCTCTCCCTGCCACACATACACACTACTAATGGGATGAATCTGAACACAAGCCGCCAACTTCTCATGTACCAACTGTTGTGCAAGCATGCGAGCTTCTGCATCACTGCCGACGGTCGTTTGGATAATACAGTAATCCGTCTGAATCATGTGGTAGCAAAATGATTCATTATCAGCGCCAAAAATATTACTTGCGGCATCGTCACGAGTGGTAAAAAAAGCGCGATCTTCCAACGTCCAGTGGTATCTTTGATCGACATGATCTCAGTGTAATCAGTCGCTACTCCCGCCATCAAAAAAGCGAATGAATTTCCCGGCGCTTTTGCGCGGGTCATGATATCGGCAGCAATAGGAGTGGAACCTTCACTGCAGACTTCGAGGATGGTGGCGAAGACAACCGTCATCCCCAGCCCGATCAGCGTGGGTCCGAAGATCTCGTGAAACAGGTGCTCGGGTACAAATGTCCGCAGCAGGCTGGCTAGAATGGTACCAAACAGTATCCAACGCAGCACCATCTGCGACCCACTCCACCCCTCACGCAAAAACCGCCAAAAAAAGCCGTCTTTAAATGAAAATTCAGAAAATTGCTTCCTCGCTTCAGGCCAAAAATGGAACTCTTTCGGTAGCTCGAATGAATTGGGATTTCGCGGCAATGTGCCATTACTGACCAACCTTTCAAAAAGAAACCCCGAGATCACCGCAATCACGGCAGAAAAAATGATAAAAAGAAGTGTCCACTTAAGACCGATCAAAGCCCATAAAATAAACGTGAGCGAAAGCGAATTCCATGGGCTGGCGATAAGAAACGCCATCACTTGTCCGAGCGATGCTCCGCGCCGATACAGCTGCATTCCTACCATCAGGATGCCATGAGAACACATGTCGAGTAGTAATCCACCTGCAGTAGCACGAAAAATACCCGAGGCAGTACCAGCCTTACCAAGAAAAGAAATCAGAAATTCTCGTGGAATATTCCCAATCAAGCCGACAAAGAAGAAGCCGAGCAATAACCCCCACCACATGCGGCTGAGCAAGTCGATAACTCCACTCACAAAGCTCCATACGTACGGCTGCATCGCCAAGTGCAAGCCAAAAAAGTGATACCAAAACAGGCACACAGCAATGATGATACTACTGCCCCAAAGAATAAAATCTGGTCGGCTTTTTTTCGACGGTGGATTGCAGCAGCTCATTTCTTCGCTACTTGCTTTATGCGCATGGCATGCTTCTTGCGCCTTTTCAACGCGGCCAGAAGAACAATCGTGCTTTTCATGTTCCATGATGATAAAAAACCACCGTGAGTGATTATCGCATAAAACCGAAATTTGTTGAAGCAAAGCCGCGCAACTTGCTTTTTAAATGATGAAAGCGCAAAATCAGCCTGATTTTTTTATCTTCATGACTCGATTATTAACTCTTGGTATTTTTACCACTTTTGTCATTGCCTTTCCGACGCTCACCTTTGCTGCAGAAGCGCCGGTTTTTTCGGATATTCCCGGCACTAATGCCCGACCTGCTGTCGAATTTTTACAGGAAAATGGTGTGGTTGAAGGGTTTGCCGATGGCACGTTTCAACCAGATAAGACCATCACTCGTGCCGAATTTGTGAAAATCGTTTTGGAATCGAAAGAGGGTGTGACGGATGACTGCACTCCGGAGAAGGAATTTTCGGATGTGATTCCAACCGATTGGTTTTACAAATATGTCTGCGCGGCTGTAAATGACAGCATTATTGAAGGATACGCTGACGGCACTTTTCGCCCACACGACGAGATCAACTTTCGCGACTCGGCGAAGATCACCACCAAAGTGCACGAGGTAGAGGTCGATGAAACAGCAGATGGTGAGTGGTTTGTGCCCTTTACCACGGCAATCACTCGCGAACGCGTGCTTCCTGGTTCTGTGGCAGATAGCGCGCAATTATTGACACGCGGTGAAATGGCGCAGATGGTCTGGGGCATCAGCACTGGCAATGAGGTGGAAAACGAAACCCTCGGCGAGCTGCCGCAGATAGAAAATTGTGCAGAGCTCGAAGCGCAACTGCGCAAATATGAGCGCCGCAATCAACAAGGTAGAAATACGTACCGCGGTGAATTTGAAATGATGGTTGATGAGGGCATGATGATGGATATGGAGGAGGCTGATGGTTTCACTGCCGGTGACGTGGCAGCCGAAGCACCGATGATGGAAAGCAAAGCGGCAGATGATTTTTCTGGAACCAATCTGCAAGAAAGTGGGGTGGATGAAGCCGACATCATCAAAAACGACGGTTCGCACATCTACCTTGTAAAGCAGAATACAATCCGGATTTTGAGAGCCTATCCGGCGGAGGAATTGGCAGAAGAAGCGGTTATCACTATTCCTGGAAGCGAGATCCATCCGCAAGAGATATTCTTGGATGGCGACACCCTCACGGTAATCGGCAACAGCTACGGCAATTGGGATTACTATAAAGAGCCGATGATGGAGCCCGGCATACCGATGGGTGAAGAGGTGATGATTCCAGTGGAACCGGATGGTGGTATCGGTGACGGTGCCGGCCCGCCGGAGACAACAGCCGCTACAGACGAGATGATCTTACCGCGAACTTGGGGTGGTAAACAGGCGACAGCAGTCATTGTCTACGATATTACAGATAGAATGAATCCCGAAAAGATCCGTTCGGTGACGATCGAGGGAAATTACTTGTCTTCGCGCCGCATCGGTGAGATGGTGTATGTCGCTACCTCCAAACAGAATCATATTTATGGGATTCCCCGCCCGTTCAAACCGGAGCCATTTCTGCCGCTCATGACTGACTCCGCATTTCCTGATGTAGCTGACGCGATCGGCTGTGCAGACTATCGCTATGTGCCCAATTTTTCCAGCCCTTCCAGTTTAGTCGTAACAGGAATTGCTACGCGAAGTACCGACCAAAAAGCCTTCCGCGAAGTCATGCTCGGGGCAGGAGAAAACGTCTATGCTTCCACAAAAAACATGTACGTAACCCGCACCGATTGGAGCGAGCGTTATATCGAGCGTGGCACCGATAGTGGTTGGGCGTATGGCGAAGAGACCGAAGTGTACCGCTTTGCGCTCGAACCGGAAAGCGTAGAATTTACCGGTAAAACCGCAGCCGAAGGCCGCGTTCTCAATCAGTTCTCGATGAGTGAATATGGAGATTATTTCCGCATTGCCACGCAAGCCGGGCAAGCCTGGGGAGACAGTTTGTCAGAAACTATGATTACGATTTTTGACAAGAATCTACAAGAAACCGGTCGTATCGATGGCATTGCCCCAGGCGAAAACATGAAATCTGCCCGCTTTATGGGCGACCGCGCTTTTCTTATCACCTTTAAAACCGTCGACCCACTCTTTGTAGTAGATCTAGACCCAGAGAATCCGACGATTCTTGGCAAGTTAAAGATTCCGGGTTGGAGCGATTATCTGCACCCGTGGGATGAAAATCACCTCATCGGTTTCGGGAAAGAGGTGGATGAATCGATCGATGCCGATAAAGTGCATTCTGACTCCGCCGTGTACTACACCGCCGTACTCGGCATGAAACTGGCGATTTTTGATGTGACGGATGTATCAGACCCGAAAGAAATCCACAAAGAAGTCATCGGCTATCGCGGCACCACAAGTGAAGTACTCACAAACCACAAAGCGCTACTGGTGGATACCGAAAAAGGCATTCTTGGTTTTCCGGTAACAATCACCGAAAACATGAATGATGAAGTCGGCATCGATGCCGATATCGAAACGACGTTTGCCGGAGCAAGAGTGTATGACGTAAGTATTGAGAATGGATTCGACCTACGCGGCGCGGTAACACATTATGAAGACGATGAAATCTTTAAAAAATCTGGCGAGTATTTCTACGGCGATGCCGATTTGAATATTCAGCGCATCATCTACATCGGTGAGAACTTCTACAGTATCTCGCCAAATGTCATCAAAGCGCTCGGATCTGATGATTTAGTGGAGGTCGAAAGCCTCACGCTCGATAAACGCCAATGTGCCGATATCCGTACCGAAAACCAGTGTATCTCACGCGAAGATTGCGTGGCTGTTTACCAGACGTACGAAGAATGCCGTCGCGAATTTGGCGAAGATATAGAATGCGAAGGCGAACGCGAATTCTGGTATTGCGAAGCGGAATGAGGTAGTCGCCAGGAAGAAGTTGTAAGGCGCAAGAGATTCTGTGGGATCAGCGGGGAAGCGGCGCGGAGCATCTCTCTCTCCCTAAGTTAGGGGGAGCTAGAGGGGTTTGCTTCTGTCTAAAAATCTAAGGCCGGAATGGGTGCCCTCCGGGACACCCATTCCGGCGAAAGGTCGGGGGTGGAACAGTAGAACACCGCTTCCGGAGAAGAGTAATTTTTTACCAGCATTTTCTGATGTTTTTTTATCAGAGTTTCCTTAAAATATACCGCTGTTAGGACAATCCTCAGAAGCATGTTCATTACTACCGCAGTTAATACATTCGTCGCCTGTAAATAGACCCATAGAGATGGGGAGAGCAGTATGATAAAAGTAATTTTAAATTTTTGTCAATCACGTGTCCCCGAGTGCCGCATACATCATTCTCTGCCGGCATCAGCACGTTTTCCCCGATTCAACAAGACGAGGCCGAACACAAGGCAAGCTTTCTTGCGTCTGGCGACTTACTCACTTGCTTCTTGTTTTCCGTGGCACTTCTTAAACTTCTCCCCACTGCCACACGGGCACGGGTCGTTGCGCCCTACTTCGGGCAACGAAGATTTTGGCGCGTCTGATTCGGCGCGAATCCGCCCGCTCACAGTCGCCGTGGGTGTAGAACCAGAAGTCGAGGTTTGCGGAAAACTTGAAGCTTGCACGCGGTGCGGGCCGGCACGGTCAACGGTATCACGCGCGCTCAGCGCCGCCGCAATTTGCTGCGCGTTGGTCATCATCTGGCGCGGTCGTTCGGCTGGCATTTCATCACCAAAACGCAGTTCGATATTCATTTGCAGCAACGTACGGATGACACTGCTTTGGATGTTCTTGAGCAGGGCGCTAAACTTCTCGAAACCCAGCGATTGGTATTCGTGGAGAGGATTTTTCTGCGCGTATCCGGCGAGTGAGACTTGTTCGCGCAGGTGCGTCATCTCGTCGATATGCTCCATCCAAAATTGGTCGATGGTACGCAAAGTCACCACGCGCTCTGCCTGGCGAAAGTATTTTGCCTCTGGCGCTGCTTCTTCTTTTGCGGTAAATGCCGTTTGAATAAACTCCTTCGCGCATGCGACAATCTTGTCTTCTACTTCGATCTGCTCGTAATCTTTCGCCGTGGGAGCGTCTGTTTTGTGAATGGCAGCGATGCCTGCAGCAAAGGCTTCTAAATCGTATTTGTGCGGCTCGCGGCCAACAATATGAATAAGCGCCAGTGTGTCGACCTCTTCGTCGAGCCACTTGAGTACTTCATCGTGAATATCCTCTTGCCCCAAAATCTTGCGGCGGCGTTGGTAGATGATTTCGCGCTGCTTGTTCATTACGTCGTCGTATTGCACCACGTGTTTACGGATGTCGAAATGATGCCCCTCGACTTTCTTTTGTGCCGATTCGATGGAATTACTGATGAGCTTGTTCTCAATCGGCATGTCATCCGGAATGCGCAGCGTGTTCATCATCCGTTGCAGGCGGTCAGAACCGAACAGACGCATGAGCGAATCTTCGAGCGAGATGAAGAATTGTGTTTCGCCCGGATCGCCCTGGCGTCCGGCACGGCCACGCAGCTGGTTATCAATACGTCGCGATTCGTGCCGCTCGGAACCGATAATGCAGAGCCCTCCTAGGTCGCTAACACCTTCGCCCAACTTGATGTCGGTTCCGCGCCCCGCCATGTTGGTGGCGATAGTAACGGAGCCCATTTGCCCTGCTCCAGCGACAATCTCAGCTTCACGTGCATGATTCTTCGCGTTCAAAACATCGTGCGGCACTCCCTCTTGTTTGAGCATTTCTGAAAGCAACTCAGACCGCTCGATAGAAATCGTACCGATTAGTACCGGCTGCCCAGTAGCGTGTTTTTCTTGTACTTTCGCCGCAATAGCCTGAAATTTTCCGCGTTCGTTTTTATAGACCAGATCGTTCAGGTCTTTACGCGTGATATCGCGATTAGTGGGAATAACCGCGACTTCGAGCCCATAAATACGGAGGAATTCTTCTTCCTCGGTTTTTGCCGTACCGGTCATGCCGGCAAGGCGCTTGAACATGCGAAAGTAGTTTTGAAAAGTGATTGTCGCGAGCGTTTTACTTTCGCGCTTGATCTCGACGTTCTCTTTCGCTTCGAGTGCTTGATGTAGCCCATCGCTATAGCGGCGGCCTGGCATCAGGCGGCCGGTGAATTCATCGACGATGATTACTTCGCCATCTTTCACCACGTAGTCGGTATCGCGCTGAAACACGGCCTGCGCTTTAAGAGCCGATTCGATGTGATGCACCTCGGCAAAACCGGCATCAGTGTAGATGTTCTCTACCCCCATCAGTTTTTCCATTTGAGTGATACCGTCTTCGGTCAGAACAGCAGTCTTGCGTTTTTCGTCGATCACATAATCGGTATCGCGCTTAAGCTGATGAACAAGCTGCGAATACTTGGTATATTTCGCGGTCGATTCTTCGGCAGGAGCCGAGATGATCAGCGGCGTGCGCGCCTCGTCGATGAGGATACTGTCGACCTCGTCGACAATGGCAAAGTGTAAGTCGCGCTGCACGATATCGACGAGCTTGGTCGCCATGTTGTCGCGCAGATAATCAAAGCCGTATTCGTTGTTCGTGCCATAAGTAATATCGGCAGCATACGCATCGCGGCGTTCTTCTTGGTTGATTCCATGGATAACGATACCAACGGAGAGCCCGAGAAATTCATACACCGGTTTCATCCATTCAGCATCGCGTTTGGCGAGATAATCATTTACTGTCACGACATGTACCCCCTTGCCGGCAAGTGCTTCTAAATAACATGGCAGCGAGGCGACGAGGGTTTTTCCCTCACCGGTCTTCATTTCCGAGATCCGTCCGCTATGCAGCATAATACCACCAAGGAGCTGAACATCGTACGGTACCATTGCCCATTCTTCTTCTTTGCCGTTGACGAGAAATTTTTTGCCCACCAAACGGCGGCAGGCGTTTTTGACCACGGCAAAGGCTTCCGGCAGCAACTCATCTGTGGTTTCGCCACTCTCGATGCGCTCTTTAAACTCAACAGTTTTTGTCTGCAATTCTTTATCACTCAAACCCTGAAGCTTTTCCTCGAGCTCATTGATCTTCTCTACGGTTTTCCATTGGCTTTGCACCACCTTGTCGGTGGGGTCGCCGATGATTTTTTGCAAGTACGATGCGAGACTCATGTGGTATTGCGGCAAGTCCGCACAATGCTACCAGAATGACATGGAAAAAGCGAGCCAAGAAATTGTCTTGATTTCTTGCTACGACTTATCTTGCTCATCTACTATTCCATTGATTCTCTCATTCCAAAAGGTCTGCATACTTTGCAGTTTTGCGTCTATGTCAGTATCAGCTACCACTTTGATACCATTCTCTGCCAACTTTCCTGCCATTTCTTCAGGGTGAGGGTGAATCATGACCTGGATTCTCTCCGTGTGATCAGGGATGCAATCCAAAAATGATTCAGCAGCACTTATCATGAGAACTGCCAGTTGTTTGGCTCTTGGTAGTTGCAACTCGTCTGATATCAGCACTATAGTTTTTGCATTCCCTGTATACTCTGCATCTTCTGGTATACGTAGTACTCTGACACTTGCAGTTACATCATACCTACTATCAAGAGGTTTTGCATATTCACTACTCATAATATCGAAAGAAATCATTAGTGTTTTCCTCTATTTTATAATAAAGGTCAAGAAAGACGCCTTTCTCGTTGTACTCTCACCCGATTTTCTGGCAGACTGTTTGGCGAGCACTTTTCCACCCAGAAGTAACTGTAGCGGAAAGCAAGATGCTTGAGCGCTTAGCAATCTAAGCATTCGATTATCTCGCTTTCTCCACTACCACTGGTCGAAGGGAATGTGCATCACACATTTCTTTCTTTAACCATATACTTATGAACACCGAACAGGTCTTCATGCTCGATCTTCAAGGGAGAGAGCTCTCTATTCGTACCGGAAAACTGGCGCAAATGGCCAATGGTTCCGCAATTGCCCAGGTAGGCGGCACATCCGTTTTGGGTACTGCTGTTATGAGCAAAAAGCCGCGCGACGGCATCGATTTTTTGCCTCTGATGGTGAACTATCAAGAAAAATATTATGCTGCAGGAATCATTAAAAGTAGTCGTTTTCAAAAGCGCGAAGCGCGCCCCGCCGATGATAAGATCTTAATGGGCCGCGTTATCGACCGCCAGATCCGTCCTTTGTTTCCAAAGCACATCCGCCACGACATGCAGGTGATGGTGACTACGCTTAGTTACGACCACGAAAATGAACACGACATGCTCGCCAGTATTGCCGCGAGTGCGGCTTTGGCAATTTCGGATATTCCGTGGGGCGGCCCGACCGCCAATGTGCGTGTGGCTATGGTCGACGGTAATTTTGTCTTGGATCCCACACCAGAGCAGCGCGAGAAATCGGTTCTCAACCTGGTAGTCGCCGCCGATACAAAAGAAGTGATTATGATCGAAGCCGGCGCCAAAGAAGTGAGCGAAGCCGATATGATGCGTGCTATTGAATACGGACGCGAATGGGCTGGTAAGATTGCTGCTTTTATCAAGACGATCGCCGACCAGATCGGGAAGGAGAAGATCGTGGTGCCTGCACCAGAAAAAGACAGCGAAATGGAGCAGTTTATCGCCGCCAACTTTACCGAACAGATGAGTGCCTGCATTTACGACATGCCGGGCAAGTTGGAGCGATTTGCGAAGAAAGCCGAAATCGCCGAAGAAGCAAAAAAACTTGCAGCCGAAAAATTTGGTGAAGAGCGCGACATGTCGCAATTCGGAGACGCCTTTAACGCGCTCTTCTCGGGCATCATCCGCAAGAATATCCTCGAAAAAGAAGAACGTATCGCCGGTCGTAAATTGAATGAAATCCGCCCGCTTAGTTCAGAAGTTTCGATTCTCCCTCGCGTACATGGCTCTGCTGTCTTTCAACGCGGCGAGACCCAGGCACTAACGGTTACCACACTTGCCTCGCCAGGGAACGAATTGATTATAGATGGTATTGAAGGCGAAGCCAAAAAGCACTTCATGCATCACTACAACTTTCCGCCTTATTCAGTGGGTGAAGCGAGTAACCGCCTCTTCACTGGCAATCGTGAGATCGGGCATGGTGCACTGGCCGAAAAGGCACTTGACCCGGTTATGCCAGACAGGAAGGATTTCCCCTATGTCATCCGTGTCGTGACAGAGATTCTGCAATCAAACGGTTCCAGCTCGATGGCGTCGACTTGTGGCAGTACGTTGTCGCTGATGGACGCCGGTGTACCGATCAAATCTCCGGTCGCCGGAATCGCTATGGGTTTGATGACGGATAAAGAAAGTGGGAACTTTAAGGTTTTGAGTGACATTCAAGACGAGGAAGACTTTGGCGGCGATATGGACTTTAAGGTCGCCGGAACCGCCGAAGGGATTACTGCGATCCAAATGGATATTAAGATCACTGGTATTTCGCTAGATATCTTTCGCACCGCATTAGAGCAAGCCCACGAAGGCCGTCTGCGCATTTTGGATTCTATGCTGCAAGCAATCGAGAAGCCACGCGATAATACTTCGGAATTCGCTCCGCGACTGATCATCATCAACATTAAACCCGAGAAGATCCGTGAAGTCATCGGCAAAGGCGGTGAGGTCATCAATAAGATCATCGATGAAACAGGAGCAGACATCAACATCGAAGACGACGGTACGATCTACGTTTCTTCGGTCAATGAAGAATCAGCCAAACGCGCTAAGGAGTGGATCGAGTCGATTGTCGAAGAACCGGAAATCGGTAAGATCTACGATGCCAAAGTCGTCCGTGTCGAAGAATATGGCGCTTTCGTAGAAATTATGCCCGGTACTCAAGGATTAGTGCATGTTTCTGCGATTGCCGACCACCGCGTCGAAAATGTTGGTGACTATTTGAAAGTCGGGCAAGAGATCCGTGTCCGCCTCAGTGAAATCGATAATCAAAACCGCCTCAAGCTTGTGATGAAAGGCGTTCCTCAGGAATAAACAAGTTGTATCAAATAAGCAGTAGGCTGTAAGACTTCTAAAGGGATATCCTCTTGAAACTTACAGCTTATTGTTGAATGTCGATTTCAACTCGTTCCCAAATCAAATCTGCTACTGCAGCGATAGGGAGGGTGCCATCGATAATCAGTTTTTTCTCGGCAGGAGTCCGCTCCATTTCTTGCGCATAGGCCTGAGCGATTTTAACAAGCAGTTCCTCTTTTTCGAAAATCTCTTTCGCTTCGCCGCGCTGTAAAATCCGTTCGATGGCAGTGGAAGGCGAAAGGTCGAGATAAATCGTCAGATCTGGCTCTAAAAAATATTCCGCGATATTCGTAAACAGTGAGCGGTCACCGCCCACACTCGCATAGGCTACCGTACTCAAAAAGTAGCGATCGGTGACGACGGTTTTCTGCGCCTCTAAAGCGGGGAGAATGGTGTTTTGCAGATGTTCCTCCCTGTCTGCAAAAAAAAGCAGTTGCAACGCTCGCGATGAAAGTTGGCAGTCACCACTTAATGCAGAACGGATAAACCGGCCGACCTCGCCATCGGTCGGCTCGGCAGTAAGCAGATGTTCAATGCTGTGGCTCGCCAATTTATCTGACAGCAGTTTGCTTTGCGTAGTCGTTCCGCTGCCGTCGATACCTTCGAGAACAATAAACACAGATGTATTATGCCCGAAGCTGAAGCATAAAGAAAACACCTCTGCACCCCCTTTGTGTGCAAAAGGGGTATAAAACTTAATTAACCCTCTCTACCGCACGAAAAAAAGTTTCCATGTGGCGCTTATTCGCCCCACACACGTATTCAACACGAGCTCTGATACCCTTAGCAAATTTTTTACTCTCTGTGGCCGCTTTGATATTGAGTGCCAGCTGCTTGTTCTCTTGGAGTTTGTTTAAAATCGCCTGCTCTTGCAACGAGACACCTTGTAGGCCGATCAGATTTGTCGAGGAATATAAATTCAGTCGATCCATTTGCGCTAAACTCCATGTTTCGCAGGCAATACGTGTTGCTTGTTCTGAGAGCACGTTTACATCTTTTTGATGCTGATACGAATAGTACGCTACAACTGGAATGGCAATAAACAGCACCCCCACGATGATGAGGATAGGAATCGGGCTTATCCGATACTCACCTGGCAACTCGATTTGCTGCTGCGGGTTCAGTCTACGACGATGAGGACGGTTGCTGCGCATATGACAAAATCACCATATTATTGTATTTTATCACTTTTGCGAATAAAAGTCAAAATACTTACTTGATGCCAAGAATCAGCACTGCAAACTTTGCCACCTCGGCGCGGGTCACCGTATCGTGTGGTCGGAATAGACGTTTTACTTTGATATTTTCCGCTGCGTTTTCTGCGTTCAGTTTTGCAATTGTCGAGGGGCCGATATTACCAGCACTAAAATCGAGTGGTGTCTGGATGATTCCGCGGCTCAGTTGATATTGCAGCACCGCTTGCGTGACCTGATCAGAAATCGTGCCATCTAACGCGCCAGCATAGAACCCCACAGACTGAAGCACTTTTTGTACCAGTAATGCATTCTCACTACTTTCACCACGGTTCACCCGTTCTGCAAAAATCTGTAACGGATTATCAGAAGTGGTGATGGTGAATCCATCGGCAACACCCTCCGCCAGAGCGCGAGAGACTGCTTGATAAAACCAATCACCAGGTTTCACGTCTTCGAATGGCGGTGGCACCACATCACTAGCATCGACATTTTCAGCAGCGGAGTAAAGCAGCTTTAGCGCTTCTGCGCGCGAGAGCGTGTCGCCTGGAGCAAAAGTTCCATCTTTCAAACCGGTGGTGATTTTATCGATAGCGATTGCGCAAATATATTTAGCATAAGGATACTGCTGAGGAATATCGATAAAAAAAACTGGGACGAACGGCGATGGAATATTTTCTTCTATACACGTGTCGATTTCATCTATCGAGTATTTGTACTCGGCAATCAACCGCGCAAGTTCGGCGCGAGTAGCCGGTTCGTCTGGATTATAGATCGGCGCATTACCGACTAGCCCAGCTTGGGCAAGAGCAGAGACATACGGCTCAGACCAATGCCCTGATACATCGCGGAATGTCGAAATCGATGCCGCAGTCGTAACCGTAGGAGTCGTATCAACGATATCAGATTCTTCATGCTCATCATCCGTCTCCAATTCCGCAGCGTTGGATTCAGCTCCTTCGTCAGACTCAGCAGCATCTTCATCTTCGGAAGCTTCTCCCTCCACAGATTCAGCTGCATCGGGGATTGTTCCTGGGGCTGCAAAAGCTGCATAAATACCCGTCTTTTCTGCCGGAAAGAGGTATCCCTCACCATCTGTAGAGAGTTCGCCATCGATAACGGCATACTCGCCGGCATCAGAGTCGAAGTAATAAACAGTGACCTCATCATTGCCGTGCTGTGGTTCTGCCAACGGTAGGCGGAACGCGGCAGGCGGGTCAAACGTGACGACTTCGTCTTCAACATCCATAAAATCTATTCCTACCAAAAATGTGGCATCTACGATGGTTGGCTGTGGCAACGCACTCTTAAAGAGCATTCCTGCCGGTGGAAAAGTGCCCATAAAAATCTCGCCATCTTCACCGGTGGCCATCGTCATCTGCTCGAAAATGGCAGAAAACGCATTACTTTTTTCATAAACGGTTATCTCTCGTGTAAAAGTTCCTAAGTAACCTCCCTCTTGCGGTAGGCGAAAATAGGTGTCAGAAAATATCTTGCCGATTTCAGTAAGCTGAACCGGGAGCGTGGTAACATCATTTGGAGTCGTGCGCTTACTCGGGTCAAAGATGATGGAAGCCTCGGCAAACACCACAGTGCTACGCAGCAGCAGTATAGCAACGATGGCAGCACACAAAAATGCAATCAAGAGAATGGTGAGCGGGGCGGAGCGGCGAATCATATGAGCAGAAAAAGAAGAACTGATTTCGGCAACAATAAAGGGATTTTGCGGCAGATTCAATGTTTACTTTTGCCAAAATCATTCTCTTCGTATACTATCCATCTACTTGAATCAAAGCGATGAAAAGTGCAGTCCATTTACCGTCAAATAGTGCTGCTGCTCTGGTGGCGGTGTTGGTTACTTTTGTGCTAACGGTGTTAAAGTTTGCGGTCGGCATGCTTACTGGTTCATTGGCAATTATCGCGAGCGCCGTAGATAGTCTGCTCGACTTGATGATGACCGTGATGAATTTTTTTACCATCCACGCTGCTGCCCAACCACCCGATGCCGACCATCGTTATGGGCACGGAAAATTTGAGGCTTTTGCCAGCCTGATCCAAGCTATTTTTATCGTTGTCTCAGGAATATTTTTGGCGCTGGAGTCGGCAAAAAGGATTCTGACTCCTGTAGAACTGAACCATGAATTGTACGGCTTGCTCGTGATGGGTTTTTCGATGTGTGCCAGCGCGCTACTTGCCTATTATCTGCAAAGCGTCGTGCGTAAAACTACTTCTCTCGTACTGAAGGCTGAGGCGGCGAATTTTCGCGCTGATACGCTTGCGAATGGGGCTGTGGTCATCGGGTTACTGGTGATCAGTCAAACTCAGGTCGCCGCAATCGATGCCATGATATCACTCTTGATTTCCGCGTTTATTCTGCATTCGGCTTGGGGATTGCTGGTTGAAAGTTATGATGTGCTGACCGACCGCGAATTACCGGATGAGACGCGTCAAGAGATTATTGGGATTATTGAATCTTTGAGTACGGATCGTGTCAATGGGTGGCACCATTTGCGCACGCGCCGTGCAGGTTCGCAATTACATATCGACTTCCATTTGTTTTTTGATGCCGATATCTCGCTCTACGATGCCCACGAGATTTGTGATGAAATCGAAATAAGATTACGAGAGCGGTTTCTTGATGCAGCAATCTTGGTACATCTCGACCCAGGGCATTCTCCCTCTCCCCTAAAAGAGAGTGAATGAGGGTTGATATCAGGAATTTGGAAGTACTCTCTTCTTATGAGATCGCTTCACAAACACACGTCGCATTCTGTCGCGATTCCCGGCATAATACTGAGCGATGCAATTGATCTGCCAACTTTTCGGCCCACTCGGAGCAGGTGCCGGAGCTCTACTACTTACCAGTTTTAATTTACTGAGTTACATTGCCGGGCTTGCGCGTGATTTGGTGTTGGCACACACCTTTGGCGCCAGCGCGGCAACAGATGCGTTTTTTGCCGGATTTTTGATTCCCGATTTTCTCTTTAATTTTCTTGTTTTAGGCTTTGTTTCGGGTGCGCTCTTGCCAGTATTTTTGAGTACCGAGAAAGATTCGAAACAGCTCGCCGAGCGTGTCTTTCAGGGCTTTTTGACGATCGTTATTCTCACCACGACGTTTTTTGCCATTACGGCTTTTTTGCTTGCTCCATATTTGATTGACGCTTTGTTTGGTACGCTGCCGAACGGTTTACCGCGAAATCCGGATGACTTGCAGCGAATTCTGGAAATCACTCGCATTCTTCTGCTCTCGCCGATCTTGTTTGGCATCTCTAACTCGTTGGGGATGATCCTGCTTGCCAAACGCAGGTTTTTGTCGATGGCGGTTTCGCCGGTGCTTTACAATCTGGGAATTATTCTGGGGATTCTCAGTTTTGGTGAAACACACGGAATTATGGCGGCCGCCTGGGGCGCCGTTGGCGGCGCGTTTTTACATCTGCTTTCGCGTTTGCTTGATTTTCCCGCAACGCATATCAACATCCGTCCGCACTTGAAGATATCACCAGAGCTACTGAAGATTATCCGTTTAGGAATCCCGAAGACGCTTGGCCTCGTCGCATTTCAGTTGGTGCTTGTGACTTTTGCCTTTATCGCCACCCGCACCGAAGAAGGCGGCTTGGCCGCGTGGAACCTGGCGCGCAATGTGCAAAGCTTACCGGTTTCACTGTTTGGCATCGCCTTTGCTACCGCTGCCCTCCCCTTTCTTTCGAGTCTCAAAGTAGCGGATGATACAGGGGGCTTTCATCATCGTCTGCAAAAATCGGCGATTCAGATTTTCACCTTTACGCTACCCGCTGGTATCGGCTTGTTACTCGTTTCGACCGAAGCCGTGCAAGTGCTGTTTGCCCGCGGAGAATTCGATGCACAAGACGTACTGCTAACTGCCGCCGTACTTGCTTGGGTCAGCCTGGCAATTCCTTTTGAATCACTTACTCATCTCTTTGCCCGCGCCTTTTTAGCCCAGCACAATACGATTATTCCCGCAATCGGAAAGATATTGTTTCTCTGTATTGCCTCGACAACCGCCTGGTTTTTAACACCGCAAATCGGCATGGCGGCCTTTGGTATCGCCTTTGCCATGGCAGCCGTGGGAGAAATCGCTCTGCTCGGCATTATTTTTTGCCAACGCCACGGCAATGTCTTTGCGAAAGAATTTCTGGTTTCGTTCGGCAAAGTGCTGGTTTCGACCTTGCTACTGGCGGGTATCGTGTATGGATTTTTGCACTTCTCCGAACCTCTCAACTCGTTTGGGCGCTTAGGTGGAGCAATCTTCTTAGGAGCTTTCAGCTACTTTGCCGCGATTTTTGTGTTAAGGATTCCAGAAATTAGGGAAATTTTTTTATTTCGGAAAGGTAATTTGACCGAAAGGTGAATATTAATTACAGAAAAACTTGATCAAATTGCTCGTGCCTTGGTCATCAGTGCGGCAATACCAGCAGCTCCACACTTGGCAACTGCGCAAGAATAAGAACAATCAGCGCATGTGGAAGAAATCACTGATCGGAACAGAATTCTTCTAGGCGAATTACTCGAATCTAGAGCTGCCGGTAACGACTGTTCATCGGCTAACGTTTCTATCGATGGTGTTTTTCAAGAAGTCGCCACCAATTCAGACAGAGAATCATTACCCTGACTCTAAAAGGCACAATGGACAACGGTGATAATAATGAGCTTTTTCTTTTTGATGATAACAATGACGGCGCTGTCGACCAATACTTTGAAATCCCAAAACCAGAGGATGCCAGTTCGGGTGTATTGGATCTTGCGAGAGCTGATGAGGATGTGGTACGCGGGTTAAATATACAGTATGGCGCAGGCTTACCAGCAATTCTAGAGAATCCAAACTGTGTGGAAGAATCAACTATAGATTGAGAAACCGCGACACCGCTTCTGCCACTTCGGCACGGGTCATGATTTTGGCTGGATCAAAGGTACTGCCAAAGTCAAGCAGGTTGCGGCTGCGGGCATATTTTGCTGCCTCGGCAAACCATGCATCGCTTGGTACATCTGCAAAGCTAGATGCGCCACTACTGACTTCTTCTTGCACGGCGCGGTAGAACATCGTAAACAGCTCTGCCCGGTTGATGTTGTTGGCGGGGCCAAAACTGCCGTCTGGGTAACCTTCAATAATCCCCTGCTTGGCCGCCGTTTCAACGAAAGAGGCAAACCACTGGTTCGCAGCGACATCGGCAAACCGGTTTCCGGCAGCGCTATCGGGGTCGATACCGAGTGCAAGCAGGATGACCTTCGCAAACTCTGCGCGATTGATGCCAGACTCGGGGCGAAAGGTACCGTCAGGGTTTCCGCTTAAAATATTTTTTTCTTTCAGGTCGGCGATCGCATCGTAGTTCGGATTGTCTTCACTGATGTCAGAAAAGAGAGCGCCGCGCTGTTCGCCATGGCGCGCGAATTTTGATTCGCCCACGAGCACACCACTTTTAATCTTGAGTTGAATACTGTCTTCGCTAAGCGGAATGAATGAAAGTGTGGCGACTCCATTGGTAAAGTCATCGCTCGTGAGTTTTTCTTGCTCCAGTTTTGCCGAGCCAGATTCGAGTGTAACAGTGGCGGTGCCAATGAATGAACTGGGCGTGATGTTGCCTTTGTTATCGATAGTTTTGATCGTCACGATTTCTTTTTTTCCAATGGCAAAACGTCCATCAGTTTCGATTTCGAATCTACTTACGGGCTCGGCCTGCGCCACGACCTGAAAATCGATGGAATCGTCTGGATAACCCTCGAGCGCAATGACTGCTTCTCCGGCTTCGCGCCCGGCAGAAAATTCGAGTTTCGCGACACCGTTTTTAAAATAGCGGTCTTTTATTTTCGCGGGCGAAACCGAACCGACTCCGGCTAAAGAGACAACGAGATCGTTTTCAAAACTTGGATGCTGAAGAATACTACCATCGGCATTGAGTGCCGTAACTTCGATCGTCACATTATCACGCACGAAGATAAAATTCTCATCCGCTTCTAAGCGGACATCGACTGGTAGATTTTCATCCTCGATCGTTTCGGGAACATCGACATCGGGCGTAGATGCTGGAGTGGCTTGAGCATCAGAAGCATCCACAATAATACGTAGCGCTTTTACGGCACTGCCATCACGGATGGAGAACGTGTATTCTCCCGCTTCTTGAAAAGTCACTTCGACTTCGGCCTTACCATTTTTAAAGTCAATCCCCGGCAGCACGAGTCGATCATCGGCAGCAGAAAACTTGGCGTTGTCTCCTGAATATTTGCGGATAATGTCATCATCTTCATCGAAAGCGACAATAGTCAGGTTCATAGTGTCGCCGGCAGCATAGGTATCTTTATCTGGACGGAGGTCGAAGCGGTCGACTTTAGCAATATTGGAGGAATCTGCATCTGGTATCGCAGTGGGGTCTGTAGTCTCGCCATCGCCAGAGTAATCAAGATGCGTCTGCACCCATTCCATCGGATTTACGGTGTTTTTAATCGCTTCGGCTTGCCCAAGCCCTTCATTGATTCCGTCAAAAAAATTAAGATTCGCCCCATACGCCTGCGCACTGCTAAACGGCCACCAGGGGTGATACGGCGCCCTGCTGCGATCGAGTTGAAAATGCAAGTGCGGAGTAGTTGAGGTACCGGTATTCCCAGAGTAACCGATTAGGTCACCCTTCTCTACAATCTGGTACTCATCAACTTCGATATCAGACATGTGTGCGTAGCCGGAGTAGAGCGTGTCGATACCGCCACCAACAAGCGGTACATTATCGTGGCGCACAACGATGTATTTTCCGAAACCGGTATTTTTGGCCTCAGCGACTTCGACCACGCCATTTGCAATAGCGTAAACAGGGGTGCCGATCGGCACGCGGATGTCGATCGCCAAATGGCTGCCTGCAAATTCTTTGTGGTCGAGCTTGTACGTCCCCATATACACGACTGGGTACGTAAGGCATGGGTTGGTATAGGAATGTCCGTAATCGTCATTACAACGCGATTCGAGTTGTTTCCCGTCGTATTTCGGCAAGGGCAGAAGTTCGTTTGCGGTATATGAGGAATACGTACGGTCGTTCTTGCCACCAGTCGAAAGCCAGTCTGGAGCTTGTTTAATCGGCAACACAGTGCCATCAAACTTTGGTGCTTGGATAATGCTCGCACGAAAAAGTTCCGCTCCTTTTTCGGCAAAAAGTACCAGTAGCATCAGCGCTAAGGTAAGCCCGATGTAGGCAAGTATCGGTTGGCGCCCAAAAAAGTTCGATGGACGATTTTCGCGTGGCTGGTCAGGCCGATTTTTTGGCCCAGTGGGCTGCGGCATTTTTGTTTGAAATATGTGTATGAATCAGGTTATTGTACCGTCCCAAAAGAAATTTTTCAAGCACTCCTCACCAATGCAGATTCTAAGTCGCACTACCGCAGATACCGAGCAGCTTGGAAATCGCTTAGCAGAGCGTATTTTACTGCGTCCACAATGGGCAAAAACGATTCTCTTGACGGGTGAGCTAGGAAGTGGGAAAACAACTTTTACCCGCGGGTTTGCAGCAGGCTTAGGAATAACCGAGCCGATCAGCAGCCCCACGTATGCGCTGGTTGCGGAATATGCGCTGCCAGAAAACAAAAACGGACTCAAAAAATTCGTACATATCGACCTTTATCGAAGCGACACTGGTTCTGCACTCTCGGCATCGGAGATTGAAGAGATCATCGCCGACGAGACAGTAGTCGTCGCTATCGAATGGCCAGAGCGGTTGCCGCCAGAAAAACTCCCGCAAAACCGTATTGAACTGCGCTTGGCAGCAACAGATTCTGGGGTAGAGTCAGAGCGACAAATCAATTTGACATTGCATGATCGTGGTATTCCAACACAAGGTGAGATCACCGATTTGTATAAAGAATTCGCTGTACCCCAGCACGTTCGTACGCACATCGCCACTGTCACCAAGGTCGCGGATTATTTTGCCGAGCAACTCATGCAGAACAATGTGCCAATCAATCGAGAGCTTGTTCATGCTGGAGCGATGCTGCATGATTTTGTGCGCGTCTGTAACTTCAAAAATTTTGACCCTCAGTGTTTTTTTGAAGCGCTTTCACCGCACAAGCTCGGCGTCTGGAAAAAGCTCGTCGCTAAGTTTGGCAACCAACACCACGGCGACGCCGGTGCAGAGATTTTAGAAAAACGCGGTTTTATCGCCACGGCAGATATTGTCCGTAATCATCATACTGCAGCCGCACTCAAAGAGCTGATGTTAGAAGAAAAGTGCGTACTCCTCGCCGACCGGCACGTCTTGCACGATAAAATCGTCAGTCTCGAAGAGCGGATAGATGATGCGGGAAAGCGCAACCACCATGATGGAAACCCGAAGTATGCCGAAATCAAGCAACAGATTCAGGAATATGATGAAGAGATCAGGCGGCTAACGGGTGGTTTTGATGTGCGGGATTGTCGATTGTGAAGAAATGCTCCTTATCTCCATCTAAATCAATCGACACCACTTCAATACCTAGCGCTTTTAATTGATTTCTTAGATGACTAAAAAAATGCTGCGAAGGTGCATTCCCCGAACTGATGTATAAATAAAACCTTCTTGATTTATTGCCCTCCTCCACAGACGCATGAGCCAGTGATACCTGCATAAGACGGTTGATTAGGCCGCGGTGCAGAGGAGCGCCTAGGTTAGCATAGGAAACTTCGGTGAGCCGATTCTCTGGTGGAGAATTTGGCTTGCAATCAGGCACTACATCTACTGTCCCCAAAAGCCTTCCTTTGTTATCTCGCAGGACATATATTTGCGCATCAAACTTATCGCGCATATCACACAATCTTTCATAAATGCCTTCGCGACCGTTCTCTCCTCGTAAAGTTCCCTCAAACCTCCCATGCTGAGTACTCCAGCCTGCATTAGTCCAAGAATCCCACAGTTCGTCGAATTGACGGGAATCATGCATATCTAGCTTCTGTACAGTGTGTTGTTCACCATCTACCTCAAAGATAACCGGCAAAGTCAGTCCATCGTGATTTAGTAAATAATCCAGCAAACACGCCTCTGCATGTTGGCGCTCTTGTGAAATACCAGTTAGGTCGACTACAGTACCCTTGTCGACTTCTTCAGTTACTACTAAATCGCGCCAAGTCTTAAGTGCCTGGATTATTGTTTCACGACATAGTGATAATCCATTATTCATGGTATCGTAATGCACAGTGACTCTTTGCTGATAAGCCTCGAGAGACGCGTGCACGCAGCTACGAAAGGCGTCGAACACTGTCTCTAATGTCTCAGTTTGGGCACCGAATATGTCAGGTACTACCGGTCTATCAGCCGCCATTGCATCAACATTGCCCATTGTCTCTAGAAACTGAATGCCGCAAGCTTACTGATTTTTTGCCATTTGTGGGTTAATGGAAAAAAGTGGGGTGGTAAATTTGTATTTTAAGCCAGTGAAGAACT
>CAZLFD010000018.1:0-25350 GCA_964558715.1 uncultured Candidatus Peribacteria bacterium
TGATATACTACTCAAGAATTTTAGAAATTTTCCTCTCTAAAGTTGTCTAGACCCTCTACAATATTCACACGCGAAACCTGATAGCCGATTTTATTGGTGCGGTTCCAGCTGCCGTGCTCGGCGATAAAGATGTCGCCTTGAAACTGCGTTGGAAACATCTCGCCTGTATAAAACTTCATCCCCAAAGCGGCAACGTGCGGGCCAAGCTTGATCTTTGGCGGAGTGAATTCGGCGCAGCTTGCTTGATCATCGAAGTTATCATCCCAAATATCACCCTGGTGGCAATACGGAAAACCAAAATGCAGGTTTGGTGCCCACGCGGCGTTCAGCTCATCTGCCGGAATATCATCACCCATGCGGTCACGGCCGTTGTCGGTAAACCACAGTACATCTGTTTCTGGGTGCCAGTCGAAGCCCACCGTGTTACGGATGCCGCTGGCGAAAATCTGAAAATCACTGCCATCAAGCTCGATACTGGCAATCGTCGCGTAACGTTCGTCGTCTCTTTCACACACGTTGCAGGGTGCACCGATGCCAAGATACAAGCGATCGTCTGGCCCTTTCGCTAAGTATTTCCAACCGTGGCTGCGGTCGGTTGGCAAGCCGTCATAAATCACCTCCGGCTCGGGTGGGTTGGTAAGATCAGCTTCGATATCTGGGTAGCGGAGAATGCGATTTACCTCTGCCACATACAGATCGCTATCTACAAACTCCACGCCATTTGGTTGCCACATGCCGCTGGCAATGGTGAATTTCTGGTCCGCCACCAAATCATTATCCGAATCTACCAGCGCGTACACCGAACCACCGTCACGGTTACCCACAAAGATGGTGCCGTTGTCCCCACGTGCCAACGAACGGGCATTCGTCACATTTTCTGCGAAGTAATGGATGCCGAAACCGGGGGGCAATTTGATCTGTTCCAGTAATCCGGTTGCCGGTGGATTATTGTTTTCGACTTCTGTGTAATGAAAAAACTGCAGACTCCACTTTGGCTGTATGCATAATCCGTCTTCACAGCCGCAACGCCAGTATTGTTTTGCCTTTTCAAATGAACATGAGTACGACAGGTGAAATGTAGTGCTGCTATCAAGTTGCACATTTTCTGGCAGCTCACTGATGGCAAAACCTAGGTTCCACGAACCAATTGTATTAGTGCCGATATATTCGAGTGGCGACCAGGCTTCTGCAGTCCGTAAATATCCCCGATTGGAGATGGCGGTCATAGTATCATCTTGTGCATCGACGATAGTGAGTGACTGCCAGGTCGAACCGCAATCTACCACGAGTTCAGACTGTACTGACTGCTCAGAAAAAAACGGCTCCAAAAAATTGGTCGCAACCGGAAAACCCACCTGCGAACTAAACTCTTCGCAATCGTTGGCAGCAAGCGCATATGGAAACAGGCAAAAGAACATCAGACCCGCAAGTGAAATCAGTTTACGGCAGTACATTTTGATTATGGCTAAATCCTTTTTATTCTAGCCAGTTTTTAAAGTCGCGGACAAGCAATGACTCCAGTTTGGTTTAGTTCAGCCTTTTCTCTGTTATACATGATCATGCGTATGGTCCACACTTCGCGTTCGGCATTGACCAATTCGAATAAGTGCAGCAGTTCTGTTAAGCTGGCATGGGGGAGGTGCTCGAGCAGGGTTGTTTCTGACTGCTTCAATATTTTGGTCACTCGGTGTGCGACTTCTTGCAGACTGCGTTCCTGAACTCGCTGTTGATATTTCTTCTCCAGTTCACAAATCAATTCTTTGGTCCTGTGCCCCACCTCTTTTTTCTGGTGGAACAAGAATTCTACCAGTGTTTCGACGACATGATATTCATTTAGCTTTGCCAAGGCGATGGCGGAATGCCGGCGGATCGCCTCATCTTCATGCACAAGAAGCTTAAGCAGGTATGATTTTTCCTGAATTGCTCTGGTCGATCCGGCACAGTAAATGCCAAAGCGCAATTCTTCGATTTGGGAAGAACGCAGCATTTCACTCATTTTTCCGACCAGCACGATGCGTTGATGCGGAAACTGCCACAGGGCGATGATTGCAGCGCTACGCACCTTAGGATGTTCATGCTCCAGAAACGGAGTCAGATGCACAATCGTCCCGGCATCGTGAAATAAACCGCAAACAGAAATCGATTCCGCACAAAGTTCCGAATCGTTCGTATGAAGAATGTCGATTAAAAACGGGATGATATCCGGATCGTTCAGATTCGCAAAGACTTTGATGGCAGCGATTTTTAGCTCTTTATTTTTGCTCTTCATGTATATATTACGCAGCGAGGTCTGCACGCGATGGCGCGAAAACGCCTGGCTAAAGTACTTTGTACCCAGGTCGAGAAATTTACTGAGGGCTTTTACTGCTTCTAATCGAATATTCGGATTTTCATCTTCAAAAGCATCAAGAATAGCAGGAATGGCATTGGGTTTTTGCATGCGGCCCAGTACCTGCAAGATTTTAATGCGCACTTCTGGCAGAGCTTGCTTGTCACCAAGTTTCTCTGTCAAAAAATCTAAAGAGCCTTTGTGTCCGGGCTGGCTCATAATCTCAATGGCATCCATTTTTTCGACGATATTATTCGGTATATTGTATTTTTTCCGTGTGATCAGCGTATAGTGTTTTGTCAGATTGATAAGAAGGGCGCAGCAAGCTAATGCCATTAGTACCAAACATGTATTCATTACAAAATGCATCTGTGCTTCGGTAAATAAAAGTTGTGCCACTATTATAAAAAGTGTTCCAATCAATAATCCGAGGGGTTTTGCAACTCCATCCAACAATTCTTTCGCTTCATCACGGATCGTTTCAGGGAAAGCATAAAACGTATTTACGAAGGCGCTTTTTCCTACACCTTGCGATATCTCATATGTTCCCTTTGCAAGCAGTACGGTAAAGATATTAAAGCTGGCGAGCATACTGATGAATGAGAAAAACTGCATTATCGGAGTAGCCGTAAAGGTGCGCATTACTCCTATGCGATGGAGTAGAGAGCTGGCAAACAGCAGCTGGACGATCAGTAAAAGTAAGTGGATGATAATATGCACCGAACCTAATCCGTGAATCAATGTTGCAACGTGTTCGGAATCTTGCTTCTTGATCTGTTCGATGGGAAGCGGCCCGTAGGTCGCTACTTCACTGTACACCACATGATGACTGCGTTCATCCATCTTTTTCGTATATTCGAATTCGATGATGTGATACGCGGCATATTGCAGGAAAACAACGGCAAAAAGACCTGCCAAAAACCGGTTACGATTGATGATCTGTCGAAAATTCCGCACGACTTCAAGTCTGAGTGGTTTTGATTTTTGATTGGCTTTGGTCTGCAATACCGGAAAAGTATTGAGATGTCCGATAAAACCGATGATGATGGGGGGGATTAAGAGCAGCAATAAGCCCACTGGACCGAACATCAATTCGACATTCATCTTATCGATCAGGATCACGATCAGTACTCCCGCAAGAATACCGCCGATCGGTTCCGCACTTTCAATCACCGGAAGTACCCGCTCACCCTCGAGTGGAGAAAAAATATTTTCGATAAAAAGTGATATCCAGATACCGATTTGCGCAAGGAATATCGAAATGGCTACCAAGGCCAGGCCAAAAAATATGAGCGGTGAATCGGTATAGTGTACGCTGACCAACAGTAAAAAAGCGGCAATTGTACTTCCACCCACAATCAAATATCGCGGAGAGATTTTGCGCAACGCGCCAGAAAGAAGCCATGTACCGAGAATTACAAACAATGCCTGAATGATGTACATCTGTGGCAGTTCATGAGTGGAGTAGCGACCCACAAACAATGCCACCAAAATGGTTCCTCCTGAAACAAGCGCCATATGGTAAAAGAGTTTCACCAAAAATGCCGGAATCACCCGACCATATTCATTGGGCGTTATGTTAAAGAGAGAGCCTTTGCCGCTGAGAATTTTTGCTATTTGCATTTTTGGGGTTCGTGGGGTACACCCATAATTTATTATAACATTTATATACAAAAATGTAAACAATGACCGCTGCTTAACTGTGCTTCCGAATTTCTTTGCAGTTCCGATTACCCTTCATTATGATAGACTGAAAGCATGAGTACAATTCTGATTAGAAAAAGCGAAGACAAAGATATTGAGGCGGTTTTTGCTTTGATTCAAGAATTAGCAGCATTTGTGAATGATCCGAAGGGTGTAGTAACGACGGTCAACCAGATGCGAGCAGAACGCAATAATTATGAGTTCTTTGTGGCAGAAGATGTCGAATCGAACACCATTGTCGGTTACGTACTCTACTTTTTCGGATATTTTACGTGGAACGGAAAAGTCCTCTATCTCGTCGATTTGTATGTACAAGAAAGGTTTCGTGGGAGAAAGACAGGGTCTCGTTTGCTGAAGGCGGTATTTGATGAGGCGAAAGCTCACGATTGCCATATGGTGCGTTGGCAGGTGCGGAGGTGGAATCAGCAAGCGACAGATTTTTATCGGTCATTGGGTACCGAAATCGATGATTCGATGCATAATTGTTACCTATCGATTAAGAATGCGGAAGCAGCATTGATTGATCTTGATACTTTAGATTAGCTTGCGAAAACCACGCAAAAGCATAGAATTAATACAGAAAAGCGTTTGATTCCGATTATCCTCGGAAGAGCTGCAGAAAGAAACCCCGCCCGTGGCGGGGGAGTAGAATCTGCCGGAAACCTGCCGTTATAGGAAAATGAAGTGTTCCCCGCTACAACGGGGGAAACCAAGGTGGTACCGTCCTGATTTCTCAGGATCCTTGGGAAGATGGATTTCTGTCTGCCCCTTTCTTTCGTTACGTGATATGAGTACCAGCCCACGTTTTACACCGGTTTCGTCTAAGGTCGATTTTCCGCAACTCGAAGAGCAGATCCTTGCTTTTTGGAAAGAAAACGACAGCTTTCGTACATCTTTAGAATTACGGGAAGGCGCCGAACTCTACACTTTTTACGATGGGCCACCATTTGCGACCGGTCTCCCGCATTACGGGCATATTCTCGCCGGAGCGATAAAAGACGTAGTGCCGCGCTATCACACCATGCTCGGTAAATACGTCCCACGCCGCTTTGGTTGGGATTGCCACGGGGTTCCGGTAGAGCACGAAATGGAAAAACAACTCGGCTTTAAAAACCGCGAAGACATCGAGCGCTATGGTATTAAAGAATTTTGCGAAGCCTGTCGTGGCATCGTGCTCAAGCACACGGCCGAGTGGGAAAGCACTGTCGAGCGCATGGGGCGCTGGGTCGATTTTCAGAATGATTACAAGACGATGGATCCTGACTACATGGAATCGATTCTGTGGGTATTCGCGCAACTCTGGAAAAAAGGAATGATCTACGAAGGCAAAAAAGTCGTCGCGTATTCGCCCAAACTCGCTTCCACGCTTTCTAACTTCGAGGCGAACCTCAATTATAAAGATATCGATGACCCAGCGGTGACGGTAAGATTTGAGCTGGCGGATGAACCGGGCACCTACCTGCTCGCGTGGACGACAACACCATGGACACTTGTTTCAAACCTGGGTTTGGTTGTGAGCCCTACGTTGGAATATGTGAAGGTCGAGTTTGATGGCGACCAGTATATCCTTTCAAAAAGTATCTTCGAGCGCGACGATGGAAAGGTCTTCGGTTTCTCCAGCAAAGAAGTTGAACCAGAACGAGAGGTAGTCGAAACAATGAGCGGCTCCGATCTGGTTGGCAAACGCTACACACCATTATTCCCATTCTTCAAAGACCACCCCAATGCTTTCCAAGTATTTGGCGATGATTTTGTCAGCGACAGCGAAGGAACCGGAATCGTACACATGGCACCGACTGGCGAAGATGACGCGCGTATCTTGCAGGCGAATGATGTCGAGCTCTTTTATCCCTTTACCGATACCTGTTACTTCGATGAATCCGTTCCGCCCCTCAAGGGTAAATATTTCCGCTACGATCCGGTGGTAGAAGGCTCCAAAGAAAATAATGCTAACGATTGGGTGTTACGCCAACTAAAGGAATCCGGACAACTCGTGAAGCGCGAACAGATTCGCCATAGCTACCCACACTGCTGGCGTACCGATTGTGCGCTTATGTATCGCGGCGTACATACTTTTTTTGTTGACGTACAAGGTATCAAGCAAGGCTTGCTCGAGAAAAACGCTGAGATCAACTGGGTGCCTGAGCATCTCAAGTACGGGCGTTTTGGTAAGATGCTCGAAAACGCGCCTGATTGGGCGATATCGCGCAGCCGCTATTGGGGCGCACCGATTCCTGTATGGAAATGCGAAGCTTGTGAGCATCGCGAAGTCGTTGGTTCGATAAAAGAAATCGCGCAAAAGGCAACGAAAAAATCATCCTTCTTTGTAGCGCGCCATGCCGAGGGCGAACATAATGTGCAGGGTATCATCAGCAGCGCACTTGACGACAATGTTGCTTTAACTGCTATAGGAGAAGAGCAAGCTAAGGCATTGGGTGAGCAATTAAAAGATAAGAATATTGAGCTAATAATTTGTTCACCATTGCTGCGCACACAGCAAACGGCGCAGATCGTTAAAGAAACAGCCGGTATTTTTAGCGAAATCGTCATCGATGAGCGCATAAAAGAAATCGATGCCGGCACGATGGACGGTGAAAAGATGAAGGATTGGGAGAAGATATACTCTTCGCCGCAAAGCCGCTATTTCGAAAATCCGCACAATGGTGAATCGTCGCACATGGTCGGTTTGCGCATTGTCGATTTTATGCACGATATCCGCGACAAGTATCCCGATACGAATATCCTCATTGTTACGCATGGTGCGGTTGTGCGCAGTTGCCTGCATTATTTTCATAACCTGCCTAACGATAAGGTGTTCAAAACGCCGATTCCACCGGCATCGTTCCATGAATTCTCCTTTTCCGCTCGACCAGAAAACGATAATCGAGAAATCGACCTGCACCGCCCATATATCGACCAGATCACTTTTGACTGCCCGAAGTGCAACGGAATCATGAAACGAGTTCCCGACGTACTCGACTGCTGGTTTGAGAGCGGCTCAATGCCGTATGCGCAAAACCACTTCCCGTTCCGTACAAACCCCGATACCACCGATTGCCCAGATGGATTCCCTGCCGACTTTATTGCCGAGGGGCTCGACCAAACACGCGGTTGGTTTTACACGCTGCATGTACTTGCGAATGCGCTCTACGAGAATCCATCTTTTAAAAATGTGGTGGTGAATGGCATCGTGCTCGCCGAAGATGGGCATAAGATGAGTAAGTCGAAAAAGAACTATCCCGTCCCGCAGATCATCTTTGATAAATACGGCGCCGATGCGATGCGCTTTTACTTGCTCAATTCGCCAGTGGTGCGTGCCGAAGACTTCCGTTTTTCTGAAGATGGAGTGGCAGAGGTGTTGCGCAAGGTCATCTTGCCATTGTGGAACTCGTATTCGTTTTTTGTCACCTACGCCAATATCGATGAGTGGAATCCACAGGGAAGCGATCAGCAATCTAAAAACGGCAAACAGGAGGAATCGCAAAACAAGCTTGGCCGTTGGATTTTGGCTGAGCTTGGTCATCTTGTCCGCGATTTCCGTAAAGAAATGGATGCCTATCAACTTGAAGCAGCGTGTCGTGAGATACCAGAATTTCTCGATAAATTGACGAACTTCTACATCCGCCGCAGTCGTCGCCGTTTTTGGAAAAGTGAAGCCGATGCCGATAAGCAGGCGGCATTCGAGACACTGTACACCGTACTTAAAACCATCGTCGGTGTCATTGCGCCGATTACTCCATTCGTCGCTGAAGCAATCTGGAAAAACCTCCGTTCCAAAGACGAGCCAGAATCAATCCACCATACCGATTTCCCAAAGGCCGAAGACTTTGCGGATGACGCCGAACTCAGAAAAGAAATCGATGCCGTGCGTACCGTAATTTCACTTGCTCTTGCCGTCCGCTCCAAACAGAAGATCCGCGTGCGCCAACCTTTATCTGTGATGAAAGTGGCGCTACCATCCTCTATTAGTAATGATATGGTCTTGGCGAATAATGAAGTCATTGCTGAAGAAGTGAACGTAAAGGCCTTAGAAATTTGCCAAGATCCAGATCAATTGGCAGAAAGTTATGCCAAGCCAGATGCGCGTAAGCTGGGCTTAAAGTTCGGCAAAGAAGTTCAAGACATCATCCGTGAAGCAAAAGCAGGAAACTTCCTCGAAAAAGCGGGCAAAGTCAATGTTGCTGGTAAATGGGAGCTCGAAGCAGATGAAGTGGAGATCGGTTTTGCCGGTAAAGCCGGGCTCGATGTCGAATCGGAGAAGGGCATTGTGGTTGCACTCGATACCGAAATCACTGAAGAGTTGAAGCAAGAAGGGATTGCGCGCGAAATCATCCGCCACTTGCAAGAGATGCGCAAAGACGCCGACTACGATATTGCCGATCGCATCACGGTTGCCATTTCTGGCGCAGATACCGTGCTTGCTGAATTCAAAGAAATGATTGCCAGTGAAGTATTGGCAGAATCCGTCGTAGAATCACTTTCTTCTGCAGATAGTGAAAAGCCTGTAGAGATTGAAGGCACAAGCATAACCTTGGCGATTAAAAAATAGCGAGATACTAAAAAACCCGCATGAATTCTCAAGCGGGTTTTTTGTCATTCATAATAACATGAATCTTTACGCGATTTGGTCCATGACGAGCTTGATGATCTGTGGAGCCAAGAGGCCGATGATCAAACCAACGATTGCACCGATCATTGCCTTGCGAGCCTTGCGAGTCTTTTCTTCTTCTCCTGCTGCGGTAGCGTACATAATACCACCCCAGATGAGAATGAGAACTGAAACACCGGCAACGATCGAGCTGAGAAACGTTACTCCAAGATCGATAAGGTCAGCGAGTGATCGATCGGAACCACCGGCAAAGTCGTTATCGATTCCATCACAGTTTTCGTCGATACCGTTTCCGGCAATATCTGGCACGCCAGGGTTGAAGTTACGCCCCCGCTTACCAATAGCTTCTTCAGGATAACTAAATAGGGCATCGACCGCAGCCTGTGCGCAAGGCAGACCGCCTGTTGTCCCTACTGTAAAGTTAGGGCAGTCACAGTGAGCAGGCTCGACACCCTCAAAGTTGAGTTTGTCTGGGCACTCGGTCGTGTAATACCCGTCGCGGTCTTCATCGACACAACCACCCTGCGCCAGGGAGCTAGTCGGAACGACAAAAAGGCCAAGCACAAAAAGGAACGAGAACGCGCTTGCAACAAAATGCTTGAATTTCATGTTTACAGAGAACAGAGAAATATTTTTTAGTGAATACTTATTTGAAATAGAGTATTCATTTCCCTTTTATTGTACATCATTTTTATGCAACAGTGCAACCTTTTCTGCGTTTTTTTCTCTTTATGTAGCCTTTTACAATACTTATCTTACTCTGTCATTTTCTTTTCCTTGCATTTTTCTTAAGAATGGTCACTATGAAATAAACATGGGAACCCGCTTGAGAACTTGTTTCCTCATATGAACATACCCGCTCAACACAACCTCGCTGTTGTCTTGCGTGATGTCGCCAAGCGGCATCATACACAGTTTGCGTCTGTACGCGGAGAAGACATGAACTGGCCAGAATGGTATGCCGAACATATGCTCGAACAGGTAAATTTTGTATTAAAGACGAATCTGAACTCAATAGACCTCGCGCATTTGCTTACTCTTGCTTATAAGCGCTTCCGCACAGAAATGAAAAGTGAAGAAGACTGGGCAGATTTTTTTGCAAACTACCTGGTTAAAAGAAGTGCTTGAGCCTGTCTCTCTATCGCAATAAGAATTGGGGATATTGGCAGAATGCTTGATAAAAATACAAAAATATATTATAATAATTAGATTTTACCTGTGATGAATTTTTCTCCTGCTGTGCTTCGGCAATCAATTATCTTCAGTTTCTTGTTGATATGTATGATGTTTGTATACGTGCAAATCACACTCGCCCAATCAGAATATAGTATTTCAGCCCAGTCAGAGCTTTCGACGAGTAATGAGCAGCTATTGTATCCGAACGCGGATGAACCAATACAAGCAAATATGGGAAAAATGGGATTATGCACATTTATCCGCTGTGGTGGTTCTACCAGCGAAATTAACTTCTTACGCCGTATCATGTCGTATCTAGCAATCACCATCGTACTGGTTGCGACAATCGGCATCATTATTGGTGGCATGTTTTATATCTTTGATGCAGGTAGTGAGAGCGGCGCGGATAATGGAAAAAGTATCATCATCGCTTCGGTAATCGGGCTGACGATGGTATTTTTGTCGTATTTGATCATCACTTTGCTACAGGCATTTGTCTTTAGTTTTAACACCGGCGGACAATGAAAACCATTACCATAAAGATAATCGGCGCATTTCTGCTTTTCGGTTTAATAATCACCTACCCGATTTTGACTCAAGCTCAAGGCGAGGCAGGTGGGGAAACAGAAGAGAGGCTGGAAATCGAATTTTTACAGCCATTGCCAGATGAAGCACCAATCAAGTTGAGAAGCGGCGACAACAACGAGTACTGCGGAGCCATCTGTATTATCGAGCAGTATGTTGGCAAGGTCTACATTTTTGGTACCGGCTTGGTTGCTGTGGTTGCCGTGTTATGGATTATTGTCGGTGGTTACGAAATCATGTTTAGCGGAGCGATGAGTACTGAAGTAAGTGCAGGAAAAGAAAAAATCACCCAGGCCTTACTCGGGTTAGCGTTGGTTTTTTTGGCCGCATTGATCATGCATACCATTAACCCGACCTTTTTTACCTACGGCAATACTACGGCAGATCCAAGTCAGACCCGGCAAGAAGATGCGCCCTAATGCTTTTTGGCAAATAAACACCAATGCGACAAAAAAACCACATCTCTCGGCTTCAAAGATGCATGGCAATCGGGTGCTTTGTGCTGTTTGGTGGTGTATTTCTCATCCAATCCAGCCCTTCGGCTTATGCCGTTGAGCAGCGCAGTACAGGGGCACATTTACAACGTCAACCGCTCTGTATTCCTTTTTTACCGCCGGGGTGCGGTTTTCGTATCGGTCGAGATGATCAACCACAAGAGAATCAGATTTTTACCGACATCATTCCAAATCTACTCACATGGGTGTATAGCTTGGCGGCAGCACTCGGCGTGCTGATGGGAGTGATTTCTGGTGTGATGTTTTTGGTCGGGGGTGGAAACGAAGAAACTCGCATAAGGGCGATCAAAACCTTAGTCTACGCGATTGCAGGGCTGCTACTAGCACTATTTGCCTTCTTCATCGTCGCGGTCATCAACATGTTGCCTTTTCCCGGAACGTGAAGCGCCTCAATAAAAACGAACAAAATCGGCTGTCGATCCGCGTAATCACTACGACCATGTGTTTAGCACTTCTCGTCATCTGTTCTGCTAAGAGCCTGGCGACCGTACAGCCAGAATTATTAGGGGCTGGCATTTTTTCAAGTGGAACCGACCCCGACGATGTTTACCGTGTTTTTGAACAGATCGAAGGCACGACAGACTTGCCACATGGTAGCGCCGAAGCCGAATTGATCCCTACTGCCATTCGGGTGATGCTTGGCGTTTTTTCCGTGCTTCTCACCGGTGTCGCCATCTATTCGGGCATTCTCTTTGTCGGCCAATTTGGTTACGAAGAACGCGTTGAGCAGGCGCGCAAGCTTATTATCTGGGCGGTTGTGGGTGCTGTTGTCACGGCACTTTCGTACGCAATCATCTCTGGCGTTCTTAATCTCGAATTTGATTGATCGATGAAACGAATCGTCCTCTTTTCTCTCGGCTTCCTGTTCTGTTCTTTGGTTTTGGTACCGCAGACCAATGCCGACGCACTACTGGATATTATCAGTCGAGCGATGGATTATGATGTCGCTTACCAGCAGCCTGATGTCCCTTATATCGATGACCCGATTGCAGAAGATAAAACCATGTTGATCTTTACGGCATTCGTTACTTTTCTGCTGTTTGTTTCGGGTGTGGGTGCGACGATTATGATTGTGGTTGCTGGAATTCGCATGATGATTTCGACGGGTGATGAGACGCAACTCGAAACGGCAAAAAAAACATTACTGTTTGCGGTGATCGGGCTTTTTATTGTGATTCTTTCTTATATGATCGTACAAAATATCGTGGTGCGTGTGTTCTACGGCGATTGATGGTACGCAGTCTGTAATCTTCCGTGGATGTGTTGTCACTGTGCTTTTGCGCGCAATGGTCTCTAACATTTCAAATCTCGATTTCGACTACATCACAGCGCTTGCAAAAAAACTGCCAAGAGCAGACAATACTCCGGCGTTTTTTTGTTCGTTTGGCCAACAATAATCAGCCACCACATGATATCGATGCCGAAGAATCGGTGATCGGCTCGATTCTCATCGAGCCGGGTTCGCTGATCAAGATCTCTGACATCCTCAGCCCAGAAGATTTTTTTGCGGACAGCAATACCAAAATCTATCAGGTCATAAACGCGCTTTTTAATGCGCATAAGCCGATCGACTTGATTACCGTCTCGAATGCTCTGGCTGAGAAAAACGTCTTCGATGCCGTGGGCGGAGCAGCTCGTTTGGCAGAGTTGACCGCGGCGGTCCCAAGTGCAAGCCATATTTTTGAATACGCGCAGATCGTCAAAAAGAAATCGACTCTGCGCAAGATGATTACCGCGGGTGACCGGATTATGGGCTACGCAAAAGACGAATCGAAAGCAGTCGAAAGCCTGCTTGAAGATGCCGAAAAAGAGGTCTTCTCTATTTCGCAGACTTTCCTCAAAGACAAATTTGTCTCGATCAAAGAAATCCTCACGCAACGCTACGAGGTATTTGCCGAGCGCCACATGTCTGAAGAAGAAGTCATGGGCGGAATTCCAACCGGATATTCTGGGCTCGATAAATATCTCAGCGGTTTGCATCCGACCGATTTCATCGTATTGGCGGCACGCCCTTCGATGGGAAAAACCGCCTTCGCCCTCTCTATTGCCCTCAAAGCTGCCCTTGGAAAAGATAAAAAAGTCGTTGGCATGTTCAATCTAGAGATGAGTAAAGAGCAGCTCGTCGACCGCATGTTTGCTAGTCAGTTACGTGTCGACTCGTGGAAACTGCAAAAAGGGAAGCTGACGGATGAAGACTTTGCGCGCATGGGCATGGTGATGGATGAGCTTTCGAACGCCTCGATCTATATCGACGATAGTGTTGGCAGCAATCTTTCTGAGCTGCGGGCTAAAGCTCGCCGCCTGCAGATGGAACATGGGCTCGACCTCCTTGTAATCGACTATCTACAGCTCCTCTCGACTGGTAATTCTTCGTTTGCCGGCAACCGCGTGCAAGAAATATCCGAAATCTCTCGCAGTTTTAAGGCGCTCGCGCGTGAACTCCATGTTCCTGTTTTGGCACTCAGCCAGTTATCACGTGCGGTAGAGCAGCGCCCCGATAAACGCCCGGTGCTGTCTGACTTGCGTGAGTCTGGCGCCATCGAGCAAGATGCCGATGTGGTATTGATGATGTATCGCGAAGACTATTACGACCCCGATTCCGAAAAGGCAGGCATTACCGATATTTTCGTTCGCAAGCATCGTAACGGACCGATCGGTAATTGTGAACTGCGCTTTGATATGTCGCAGATGAAATTTTTTGACATCGACAAAACGCATGCGGCGTATTAGGATGGGTTATGAAATACTGGCTGAAGCAAGCGTGTGTAGGTTTAGTTTTGATTTGCCCCCTAATCAAGACGTATTAGAATTTCTTGTCATGGTCAAAGTAAAATTGCCCCATGGCAAAGCCCATGCCGACCAGCGACGCTATCGCCGTTATCATGGTTATTATACTCATGATGTTGGTGCGGCGTTCGAGTTGCTGGTTTGTCATACGGTAATGGTAAAGGTTATGCGTTATAAGTCAATGTCAGAGTGCCCGATTATCTCTTGTACTCGGCGTTTTACTTTGGCAATCGCCAATGCGACAATCTCTCGTATCACCTGCTCACTCTCCCAATCTCGCTCGCGTGGGTTGGCTGCCCAGTACCGCATTAGCCGTGTGCAGTTATCAATAATATTCTGAATAGTCGGCGCAAGCTCTCGGTCAGCCAGGGCGATGTTCATCTCAGGCTCTGTCAAATCAATCGCAAGAGGCTGCGGCACTTCTCCGTCACCTTTGATGTCGTAAGCGCTGATTGTTATTTTGTTCATTGTAATCTTTAATATAGGAAACACAATCTGCGTATCGCTTACGCCATATCTTGAGCTCTTCTTCGTAATACTCTTCCCACTCAGGGCAATTATCGCCGTCATTTATCCTTTTCCTGATGCCTTCGATTTTCTCGGTGATGATGAACAGCCCCGGGTAGAGATAGTTGCCGTAGATGAGTATTGGCGCACGCTCTGCTGCTACATCTAGCTCCTCTTCTGTCAGTTTTAGTGCCTCGGTCATAGTAACTGTTAGCTAAAACTGTTTACATTCTGCTATAGATGTAAACAAAAATCAAACCGCCCATTCAGCAAAAGCGGGAAACTGTTTTGATTTGCCCCCTAATCAAGACGTGTTAGAATGTCCCGCTTATATTGAAGTAGATACAGTGGGGGTGGAATGCCATTCATTATTTTCTTGCCAATGCTGAATGCCCTTGAGCGGTGTTTTGCCGATGCTTGCCCAGATCTGCTGCCACCATATCTCACGCGATTTGTGCGTCTGACGGGTTCTAAATTGCCTTCGTCGCTCTGCCTGATCTTTTATGGTCGCCACTTCCGCATCAATGAGCAACGAATCGGCGTGTACAATATCATCACCCTGCCGCACTGCTTCCCCAAGGCTTGCTAGGCCGACATCAAATCCAAAAATCGTTTTCATTTAGTCATTGTATTATAAACTGTAAGAAAATCAATATATATTGCTCAAAAGGTACGAAATGGAAAAGTATTGACACCCATAATAAAATCAAGAACAATCGTGTCACTTTGTTAATACATTGAAACGATGAAAGACTGGAAGACACCCGAAGTCGAGAAGCTAATCAAAGCCATACTCTTGCTCCGCTCAGAAGCAGAGTTGGCCGCGTTTCTGCGTGACGTATGTACTCAATCTGAACTCAGCGAAATGGGAAAACGTTTTGCTGCTGCTGAAATGCTGCACAAATCGCTCCCTGTTCGCCAAATTGCGGAAGTGACCGGGCTTTCTACGACCACGGTTTCGCGCGTGTCGCACTGGAAGAAATATGGCGAAGGCGGCTACGATCTTGTACTTGACCAACTTTCCCCTCAAAAATGACGACTCCGACTTTGCGTTTGGCTATCCAAAAATCAGGCCGTTTAGCAACGAAAAGCCTCGAAATTCTTGCCAGAGCTGGTATCGATGTGCCGGAATATGATCGCTTGCTGAAGATTAAAGCAAAGAATTTTCCCCTCGAAATCCTTTTGCTGCGTGCGAGTGATATCCCCGAAGTCGTCAGCGATGAAGCGGCGGATGTTTGCATAATCGGTCAAAACAGTTTAATGGAATCGATGCACTACCTCGAACTCGAAGAGCTGCGCCAATTAAAATTTGGTAGCTGCCGCTTGTCCATTGCAGTTCCTATGAATTCACCGTTCGATTCGGTCAAAGAGCTTGCCGGAAAAGCAATCGCTACGAGTCATCCGGTGTTATTGCAAAAGTATCTCAATCAGCACAAGCTCAAGGTAGAGGTTTTACCAATGAGCGGATCGGTTGAAATCGCGCCCGAGTTGGGTGTGGCTGAGGCTATCTGCGATCTTGTAAGTTCTGGCTCTACCTTGCAGGCGAACAATCTGCGCGAAATCGAGCCTATCTTCCTTTCGCAGGCAGCATTGATCGCCAATAAAGACCTATCGCCAGAAAAACAAAAACTGCTCGATGAATTTCTGATGCGCATCGACTCGGTTATTAATGCGGCCGATTTGAAGTCGGTCACTTTGAATGCGCATAAATCGGCGTTAAAACAAATCGAAGAGGTACTTCCTGGTCTTGATAGCCCAACGGTAACCCCGCTTGCGAAGGAGGATTGGGTAGCCATTCACTCGATTGTGAAAGAGGATGAAGATTTTTGGAATAAGATCCGTAAACTGAAAGAAGCCGGGGCGAGGGGTATTCTTGTTGCACCGATCGAGCGCGTGATTTATTGATTTTCTTCGATGATGAAACAATTTACTTTATCTACATTGTCATCTGCAGAGTGCTCTGATCTTTGCCTGCGAAACCGAGCTGAGGCGCAAGTCGATCTGGTTCAGAAATGTAAAGAGATTGAAGTAGCAGTGCGTAATAGTGGCGATGCTGCTCTTTTTACCTTTGCCAAGCAATTCGACGGTGTGCAGCTCGATAATCTCGCAGTTACAGACCAAGAGTATGAAGCATGTGAGAATATCGATCTAAAATTGAAGACGGCAATCCGCCAGGCTGAGAGTAATATCCGCCTGTTTCATGAACAACAAAAGTGTTCGAGTATTGAAGTCGAGACGACATCTGGCGTGCGCTGTTGGCGTGAATTTCGTCCATTACAAAGTGCTGGCCTCTATATTCCCGGTGGTTCGGCTCCACTCTTTTCTACTGTATTGATGTTAGGAATTCCGGCACTTCTGGCCGGCGTTCAAGATATTGTCATCTGTACTCCACCGAATAAGTCGGGTCGGGTAGCTCCTGAAATCTTGTGGGCGGCGAAATTGCTTGGTTTGCGGACGGTCTATAAAGTCGGCGGCGCGCAAGCGATATTCGCCATGGCGCATGGAACAGAGACGATTCCAAAAGTCGATAAGCTATTCGGCCCCGGAAATCGCTTCGTCACTACGGCAAAGCAGCTCGTATCTCTTCATACCCCAATCGACATGCCGGCCGGTGCCAGTGAAGTCTTAGTGCTGGCCGATCAGGATGCTAATCCAAAATTCGTCGCTGCAGATCTGCTTTCGCAGGCTGAACACGGACCAGATTCTCAGGCGATTTTGGTGACCGATTCCACATCGTTCATCGAACAGGTATCTACAGAAATCAATCAGCAGATTATAACTTTACCGCGTAAAGCTATTGCTATAGAGGCGCTCAATAGCAGCTTTGCGATGCTTTGTGAAAACCTTGATGAAGGAATGGAATTCGTAAATCAGTATGCTCCTGAGCACCTCATTTTGCATCTTGATGATTGGCAATCGATGCTCCCCAGTATCAAACATGCTGGCTCTGTCTTTTGTGGACAATGGAGCCCGGAGTCGGCAGGAGATTACGCGAGCGGAACGAATCACACATTGCCGACATCGGGCTATGCGCGCAATTTTTCCGGAGTATCAGTAGAAAGTTTTGGTAAATACATCTCGTTTCAAGAGCTTTCAAAAGATGGCCTGCAAAGTCTCGCCGAAATCATTGAGACTATGGCTGCCGCCGAAGGTTTAGACGCACATAAAAATGCCGTTTCTCTTCGTATGCAATCGTGAACGACATGGATGAGATCATGCGAACCGTTGCTGGCATACCGACATCAGAAAATACAGGTGAACCCCAGTTAGGCAAAAGGTATATTCATATTCCCGACAATCCGCAGAAAACACTCGATCTCCATGGATTCTATGTTGAAGAAGGAGTGCTAGAGGCGGAATCTTTTATCCAGCGGTGCCAAGATGAAGACTTGGTAAAAATCCGTATTATTACCGGGCATGGTTCAGAGACTGGCATTTCACTTCTATTCTCTCATGTCGGTAAACGACTTGCAGAGTTGCAAGGCGGGTATGGAAAAATAAAAGTCGAGCGGTTAAAGGGATATTTCGATATCATACTGCTACCATGAGCTTTGACGCGATTATCTTCGACATGGACGGCGTTGTCTTGGATTCCGAGAAATATTGGCCCGAAATGGACCACCAATTGCTGCCAGCGTTGATTCCTGATTTCGATCCAGAACACTTTCCGCCATTTCTGGGTGTCGGCAGTAAACATATCTACGAAATGCTTGCTCAGCAATACGAACTGGATTTCGATGAAGCCACCTTTATTGAGCAGCGATACTCCGCGGCGATTGAATATGTGTATGAAAAAACGCAACTAATGCCAGGGTTCCTCGATTTTGTCACCACTCAGAAGCGAACGTATAAAATTGCTTTGGGTACTTCAGCGCCACAGTTTTTGGTCGATCATATTTTTGAGCGGCTCGGTCTGCATGAATACTTCGATGCTATCGCCACTCCGGACGATACCGATGGGGTCGGTAAACCGCAGCCAGATATCTTTCTTGCTGCATCGAAAAAATTGAATAGAGCCCCAGAAAAATGCTTGGTGATCGAAGACGCAGATGCCGGCATACAAGCAGGGAAGGCGGCTGGCATGACCGTCTACGCGTTTCGCAACGGGCTAAACTCACACCAGTTGCTCGCACAAGCCGATCGAATATTTACTGACTATTCCGAAATCGAACTATGAGTTTCAATGCGGTGATCTTCGACATGGACGGCGTACTGGTCAACTCTGAAAAATTCTGGGAAGAAACCGATGTTAATCGCTTATCTCAGCTTTTTCCTGAAAATGAAATACAGGCGATCCGCGCTTCGATGACCGGAGTCGGTCTGCAGGGGAATTACCAAATTCTCAAAGCAGCCGGTAAAACGGATCTCTCTTTTGATGAATTCGTTGCCGAACGCAAGGCGTTTGCACTTCAAAATATCTACCCTTTTGTCTCGTTGATTCCCGGAGTGTTGCAATTTCTTCAGCTAGTAGCGAAGACATATCCAGTAGCACTGGGATCTTCTTCGCCGCGCGAATTTATTCGTTGTGTTTTTGAGCACCAAGCTATCGAGAAGTATTTTCAAGCCGTCGTTTCGAGTGATGATGTCGATGGGAATGAAAAACCAAAACCGGATATTTATCTGCGCGCTGCGCAACTTTTAGGTGTCGAGCCGCAAGACTGTCTGGTGATCGAAGACTCGAAAAACGGCATTGCTGCGGGCAAAGCTGCCGGCATGACGGTATGGGCATACAGCTACGCGGATAATGCTGACCAGGATATTTCGGCGGCTGACCGAATTTTTACTGATTTTTCTGAGCTCGAACTATGAATGTTACAGCACTCGCGCGGCTAAATATCCAAAAACTACAAGCATATTCTTCTGGCAAAAGCGAATTTTCGGGGAACGCCCAGATATATCTCGACACCAATGAAAATCCCTTTGGCGATAATATCATCAATCGTTATCCCGATCCGTTGCAATGGAAACTGATGGAAAAAATCGCTGCTGTAAAATCTACCCAATTCGGCACAAAACTTACGGCAGAGAATCTCGCTTTAGGAAATGGTTCCGACGAACTCATCGACATGCTCGTACGGATTTTTTGCGAACCGGGAGCCGACTCGCTGGTATACACACCGCCAACTTTTGGCATGTATCAAGTGGATGCCGATTTGAACAATGTCGCTGCAATCAGGGTTCCGCTCGATGCTGATTTCGATCTTGATGTAGAGGGCATTCTTGCGCAGAACGGCAAAGCAAAACTACTCTTTCTGTGTTCACCAAATAGCCCGACGGGCAATTGCATGGCCGCAGAGCGCATGGAAAAGATCATTACCGATTGGCAGGGGATCGTGGTACTCGATGAAGCGTATGTCGATTTTTGTCAGGAACGCAGTTTTGTTCCGCGCCTGAAGGAGTTCCCGCATTTGGCGATTTTGCAGACCTTTTCGAAAGCTTGGGGCATGGCGGGGGTGCGATTGGGATTTTGCATTGCGAATACAGAAATCATAAATCTGATCCGGAAAGTGAAGATGCCGTATAATATCGACGTTTTGAAGGAAGCGTATATTCTCGAACGCCTAGCAGAAAAAACCCGCTTTACGACTGAAGTGATGCAGATATTACAAGAACGCCAGCGGATGCAGAACGAACTAAAGAAACATGCCGAGCAGATCTATCCGACGCAAACCAACTTTGTTCTTGTCCGCTTTGCTGACGGAAATACGGTCTACCGTCATTTACTCAGGAATGGAGTGGTGACGCGAAATTTCTCTGCCAAACTGCAAACTGAGAACTGCCTCCGCATTACGATAGGAACCCCAGAAGAAAACGACATTGTCCTCAAACTTCTCTCTGAAATCATATGAAAAAAATCCTTTTTGTCGACCGCGACGGCACATTGCTCGTTGAACCGTCAGAAACCGAGCAAGTGAATTCCATCGCTGAGATCGAGCTCATCCCCGGAGTCATTTCTGCCCTCAAGCGTTTCACTGAAGCCGGATACGAAATCATAGTCGTCACAAACCAAGACGGGCTCGATACGCCCGCGAACCCGCGCGAAAGGTATGAAGAAATAAACGCTTTTCTCTTTTGCATTTTCGCCAGTGAAGCAATCGCGATTACCGAAGTCTTCGAGTGTCCGCATTATCTGCACGATGATTGCACATGTCGTAAACCAAAAGTCGGGATTCTTGGTGATTACCTAGAGCAAGAGCAAGTCGACTTTGCACATTCGCTGATGGTAGGTGATCGGCAATCTGATATCGATTTTGCCAAACATCTCAGCATCCAGGGTTTTCTGCTTCCGAAACTTTCTTGGGCAGAAATCGCCGACACGGTACTCCTTGCCCCGCGCAAAGCGATTGTTTCGCGTAAGACGAAAGAAACGGATATTTCGATTACACTCAATTTGGACGGAAGCGGGAAATATAAGGTATCTACTGGTCTCAAATTCTTTGACCACATGCTTGAGCAGCTTGCCAAGCACAGCTTATTCGATCTCGAGCTATCGTGTCAGGGCGATTTGGAAATCGATGAGCACCATACGATTGAAGATGTCGGCATTGCATTAGGAGATTGTTTTCGTCAGGCGCTTGGCGACAAGCGAGGTATCGAGCGCTATGCGAGTGAGCGAACTGTACCGATGGATGAAGCGAAAGCCGAAGTCGCCCTCGATCTTTCTGGACGGCCATATTTTAAGTTTTTCGCTGATTTTCAGCGCGAATACGTGGGAGATTTTCCTACCGAGATGCTCGGCCATTTTTTGCGTAGTTTTTGTGACGCGGCAAAGATCAACCTTCATATCACGCTGAACGGCGAAAATACCCATCACTTGGTCGAAATTACTTTTAAAGGATTGGCGCGGTGCCTAAAAGATGCTGTGCAGCGCGAAGGAAATTCGCTGCCATCCACAAAAGGTGTGCTATAATTCTTGATATGCTTGCCATTCTCGATTACGATGCCGGCAATCTTCGTTCCGTAACAAATGCACTCGATCGCATCGGGCAGCAATATTTTGTCTCTGATAATCCTCAAAGATTAGATGAAGCGGACAAACTTATTTTTCCGGGAGTAGGGCACGCCGGCGCAGCAATGGCGTCACTTAAGACAAAACAGTTAGATGGTTTCTTGCGCGACTGGAAAAAACCACTTCTGGGGATATGCGTGGGAATGCAGTTGCTCTTCGATCATTCTGAAGAGGGGGATACCGATGGTCTTGGTATTATTCCCGGAAAGGTCGTACGCTTCAAAAACGAGAAAGTGGGAGTAGTGCCACATATGGGATGGAATGCGGTTTACTACAAGAACAAAGTCGACAACGGCTTATGTCAGGTAAGTGATTTTTATTTTGTACATTCCTATTATTGTGTGGCAGAAATTAATGAACATATGTTCGGCGAAACGGATTATAATGAACAAAAATTTTGTTCAATTGTAATGAAGGATAATATTATGGGGACCCAATTTCACGTAGAAAAATCTGGTCCAGCCGGAGCCAAACTCCTTGCCGCATTTTGCGCCGGTGAATTACCCAAAATGTCATGAGTAATGCTTTTGAACTGTGGCCTTCAATCGATCTGATCGGCGGAAAACCGGTCCGTTTGCGGCAAGGAGATTTTGAGCACATGACCGAATATGAACATCCCCTTGCAGATCTCGCCACAATGTTTTCTGAGTTTGCCAGTGGTATTCATCTGGTCGATCTTGATGGAGCCAAAGAAGGAAAACTCATGCACTTGGAGGCGATTAAAGAGGTGTGTGATGTTGCCACGATCCCTGTTGAAGCTGGCGGCGGCGTTCGATCGTTGGGGGATGTCGACCAACTGCTAGCTGCCGGTGTCGCACGTGTGATCATCGGAACCTCAGCGATTACTGACTCCGTTTTTTTAGCGCAAGCGCTCGATCAGTTTGGTGCAGAACGGATTGTGGTAGCGGCAGATATTAAAAACGGCTACATCGCCACAAATGCTTGGCAAGATTCTTCACAGATGATGATCGATGCTTTTCTCACCACTCTTACATCTGTCGGTGTGCGCACTGTCGCCGTTACTGAGGTCGCTCGCGATGGCACACTTGCCGGCCCACCTGTCGAGCTGTATCACAACCTGTCTTCCTTGTTTCCAGAATTTCAGATCATCGCTTCCGGAGGAATCTCATGCATTGAAGATCTGCATAAATTGCGGGAAGCGAAAATCGCTGGTGCGATTTTTGGAAAGTCGTTTTACGAGGGGTGGATCACTTTACCACAGCTCAAAGAATTTTGTTGCGAGCCATGCTGAAAAAACGTATTATCCCTTGTCTGGATATTAAAGACGGCCGCACAGTGAAGGGGATTAACTTTCTCGATCTGCGTGATGCCGGAGACCCAGTAGAATTGGCGCAGCGTTATTCAGATGAAGGTGCGGATGAACTCGTTTTTCTCGATATCACAGCGACGCATGAAGGGCGCAAAACGGCAGTGGAACTTGCTGAAAAAGTCTCAAAAGCGATCTCGATCCCGTTTGCTATCGGTGGTGGCGTCACTTCGCCCGATGAATTTCGTGAGATATTGCTTGCTGGCGCCGATAAAGTAGCTATTAACTCCGCCGCCATAAAAAATCCGGCATTGGTTTCTGAATGTGCTGATCGCTTTGGCAGCCAGGCTGTCGTTATAGCCATCGATGCAAAAAAAGTCTTCGGAGAAAAGCTCTGGGAGGTCTATATGCGAGGTGGGCGAACAGCGACTGAAATCGATGCGATTACATGGGCGAAAGAAGTCGAAGCGCGCGGGGCAGGCGAAATACTGCTTACTTCCATGGATCGCGATGGTACCAAGGTCGGCTTTGATATCGATTTTTTACAGGCGATATGCGATGAAGTGACGATTCCCGTTATTGCTTCTGGCGGCGTTGGATGCAAAGAACATTTTGCCGAGCTCTTCCATAAAACGTCTTCTACCGGTGCGTTAGCTGCAAGTGTTTTTCATTTTGGCGAGATACAGATTCCTGAGCTGAAAGGATATCTTTTGGAAGAGGGGATTCCGGTGCGGATGTAACATAAGTAAAAGCCTAAATTGCCTCATTCCTGTTGTACGTGTTGTTTCAGTGGGGAAGCAGCAATCTCACATAGAATAGTAATTACGGACTATTCAAAACCAATTGAGATCTCTGCTTCCACTCAACATAACATCTTTGGCAGGTATGATGTACAAGGGTTTAAATGGTCGGCTTGGTGTTGAATCTTTCGTTATATTCCCTCCATTCTGCATCGGTTTGTGGCATGTCGTCGGCATACGGTGTCGGGCTTGGAACTGCCTTCATGTTCCCTGGTCGTGCCTGCGGATGCCAATTTTCATCTTTACCTGTCGATGTGTTACTTTCGTATGATTTGCGCTCTGCCTGTTGTAGGCGGTGTTGTCGAGTCTGCTCAAGCAGTTGCTCGACCATCCCCTGAACGCCTTCACGGATACATTCTTTTAGATCAGTCGGGTCGGTTTTGATACAAGCGTTTACGATATCACGCACGGTTATCGGATTATTATTCTTTTGCGGCTGTAAGCTGTTTGGGCGTATCTTGTCGTCGCTAGATGCAATTGATTTCAGTTCTTTTTGAGGCTTTTGTTCCAATTGTTTTTTGCCGCCTAACTGGTCGCGATTTTTTTGTTTTCCCAAATTTTCTTTTAAACAAGTGGCGAAATAGTCTTTGCCCATTGCGCGGCATTCCTCAAAAACCTGTTTTCGATCTGTAACATTTCCCTCGATTTGCTCCTTTTTGTTTTCAATCTTCTCCATTTTCTTTTGCTTAAGCTGTGATTGTAGTTGGCGTTTTTTATGGCGGATATCATTCTTTTTTGCTTTTAAGTCGGCGATTTTATTGCGGATCTGCCAATAATCGTATGAATTTGGATCGACAGTATGGAGTTCTTCCAAATACCCTGATTCGACTACATCTATTTCTTCAATGTTGTTGTCATAGGCTTCGATTTCATCCAAATCTTGGTACTCTTCGACCTCGTCGGTAAATTCGCTATACGGATCGCCTTGTTGGTATTCACCTCCGGCGGAATGAAACCGTGGCTGATGGATATCAATTTTTTTAGCCTGATGTGGTGTAAAACTTTCTCCCTCGCCAATATTCGCACGTAAATTTTTGTTCGCAATGCCACTAGTGGCGACAATAATCGTTACCGCACTTAAGAAGCCGCCCATAAAGAGAATGGAAGCAGAGGTAATTTTTTGTTTCGTTTTGGTTCCGCAAGTACACCCAGAACTGCAATCGCATCCTTGGTTTTGTTTTTTCATATGTTTGTTAAATGGTTCAATATATATTATAGCATATTTTACTAAAATACAGCAAATCATCGAACTCGCTATACTTGACTGCTATTACCGCTTTCTTGCATGCTAAGGCATGTTATTTGCTTTTTCTGTATGGGTACCAATTTCGATATAACATCACTCGATTTTTCCAAGTCCGCTGATGGTCTTATCCCCGCCATTGCACAAGATTGCCGCAGCGGGAAGATACTTATGCTCGCTTTTGTGAATCGCGAAGCGGTTGAAAAGTCGATGGCAACCGGTTTCGCTCACTTTTACTCCCGCTCCCGAGAGAAGCTATGGAAGAAGGGGGAGGAGTCAGGAAATATTCTGAGCATTACCGGTATAGCCACTGATTGTGATGGAGACGCACTCATCTACTCTGTGGAGTCGAGCGCCCCGGCTTGCCATACAGGCGAACGGAGCTGCTTTTTTCGTGGGGACGAGATCGTACCAGCATTCGAAACGCTGGCGATGCTCGAGTCAACCATCAAGCAACGTCAAGTAGATATGCCCGAAAAATCTTATGTGGCCGATCTCTTTCGGGACGGGCTCGATCGTATTGCGCAAAAAGTAGGAGAAGAGGGAGTTGAGACGGTTATTGCCGCAAAGAATAGTGACAGAGAAGAATGTCTTAATGAATCTGCTGATCTCCTCTTTCACTTGCTCATTTTGCTGCGATTTAAGGAATGCTCGCTGACTGAAGTACTCACTGTACTAAAAGAGCGTATTCGGTAGCAGCAAAGAATGTGATTCAGCTATGCGTGAAGCGAACTACAGGTGGACAAATATTTTGTTCAATAATTACTCAACGATCCCCACTTCAAACCCATCTGCCGGTGTCGCCCATTCAAGCTCCGG
>CAZLFD010000019.1:0-25235 GCA_964558715.1 uncultured Candidatus Peribacteria bacterium
ACTACCGACAGCGACTTGCCTCATCTGTCACGAGAATTGGGGCTTAGTTCATTTTACATGAAGACAGGAGCGTAGCCACGCAGCGTCGTTGCGCGGGGCTTAGTTACGAACGACCCCAGCGCCATCAAATACGGGCAAGGCTCCCGCAATCCAGAAACAAACAAAAAGCCACCAGATTCCGGTCAAACCGGAATGACTCTTATGCTGTTTTACATGTTTCCTCAGTCTCTCTTGCACAGACCTTCTTGTTGCGAGATAGCTGCTGGAATAGACGATTACTTTCGGTTATAAAATCCCGACCTCAAAGCCATCTCGCTCGATCGGAATCTTAATGCGCGGCGGTACGAGCTGCTCGTTATGACAAGCAGAAACGTCTATCTCAAAAAAGAGCTGTAGCAGATCGAGCGATTCTCCACTATTCAGCCAGCGAAAGCGTTTGGAAATATCACGCGGATTTGCCAGTGACAAACGCAGAAAGCTCTTGTCAGATATTTTAGATATTTCGCCATTCAATTCTTGGGCAAGCACGATCGACTCAGCGGAAGTGAGACCATACGCTATTTGGATTGCAGAAATAAGAAGTGGCAGACGTCGTTTTTGTACGCACATCCCACCGGCACGCTCAGGTGTAAAATCCGCGGTAAATTCGTAGCGATAGGCGAGCGGTTGCTTTTTTCCGGCAGGCAAGATGAATGCTTCATCAGCGTTGAATTCTTTTTCTGCAGCAACGATGCGCGTTTGCCGAAAATCCGGTTCGAGCACGACCGCATCTTTTGAGTGCAAAAGCAGAGTGGGCGTAATGCCATTGGTCTGCACAAAGTCACAAAGCTCGGCAGAAGATGAGACGTTATCACTCAGGCCGACTTCGGTGCCGTCTTTAAAATACAAGTGCGCCTGCGAATTATCGAGGATCAAACAGCTGTTTTCGTGCAAGCCTCCTGTCCAGAACTGGATCAGTTTCAAAAAGTCTTTCGCCCAGGTGGCAGGAGTACTGGCATACGGCGGAAAGATCTCTTCGAGCGGACCGCCCCACGGCACGCTAGATGCCCGCCTTAAGGCTAGGGCTTCGCTCGCGCGGTCGCCAATACCAAGAAGGAGATTTTTCGCATGAATAAGCCTACTGCCGCTCTCGACCATATCTTCGATCTGTTTCGCAGTCGTAAAAACGTCAATGCCGTGCATCCGCTTGATGCGCTCCATCGAAAGCGACTTCAGGGCGATATCATCGGTGTCTTTCTTTAGGATTCCACTTTCTCCTTGTATGCCGACATAATACGTATTCATCGCGCGGCCGACACTGACTTTATTGCCGCCACTGACAAACAGATTGTTTCCGAGCAATTTTGAGGTGATTTCCCATGGTCGTAAAACGACAGATTCGTAGATGGGAACCGAATCGCACAAAATCGGGCAACTGCCGTCGATATCCCGAAAGGGTTCAGAAACAATCGTGGTAATGGCATTTGGGTCGGGCATAGGAGTATATGATGGTGCCGCCTGCGGGTGGTAACCAAGCACGGTAATCTCTTCTTGTAAGAGCGATGAAGCCGGGTCAAGACCCACACGCACTAATCGCGGCAACATGTAGCTGGTTGCGTAATAACTTCCCGCATCTGCAAATCGTGCTTCGTAGTCTGCCGCTGCGTGCTTGTCGAGTTTGTAAAATGCGTCGATCATAATGTCTTTCCCCATTCCCTGCCACAGCATGCGTGAATGAGCGCTGTAACGAAAAAAGCCGTACTCGTCAGATCGGCCGGCATCAAAGCATGTACCGCGGCTCGGCTTTTGTACTCTGGCAGAGACCTCCTTGCCAGGCATCGAGAAAAAGATCACGAGTTCCGCTTCTGGTGCCGCAAAACCCGAGATTTTGTAGAGTTTGTTCTCACTGATCAAAAGTTTACTCTCTGGCTTGTTGATAACGGCCCGTTGCCAGTAGCTACCATCGTCGGCCTTAAGCACATGCACTGTGCGCCAGTCGGCATTATTAGGAATGTTGTACGTAAGATCTGCAGTACAGTTCTGGCCGATAGCTGCCTGCACCGAGGTAAACGGAGTAAAAAGCAGAAGCAGGCTGCCGCAGAAAAAAAGGATATTTAGGCGCACTTTTTTGGGTTTTAATATTTCTTAGAATTATACCGCAGAAGGCAGCAATTGGCAATTCGCAATTCACAGTAATTGTGCATCACTCACCGTCATAGTCTCCAATTAGGAACTGTGGCATTCATAGAGCAACGGCACCAGTTTTCTTTCAGGTATACAACCCGAAAGTCGCTGTTTTTGGGGACATGTGAACAACTCCAATGATTGTTTACAGAATCGACTCAAGCATTTCCAAAATTATTCAGGCTGCAAGCCTGAAGCATCCGCGGGATCACATATGTCTGTTCGCTGCGTTCGCCCTTTATGATTGTGGGTCGCGCCCAAATTGCGTAATGGCCCTGCGACACGCATTAATGATTCTCGTCGACTCTCCTCCCGACCGTGGAGCAACTCTTAACTGATTTATATGATATTCCATGCGGGCAATCAGGTATTTTCTAATCAAATCCGCATCCGGACCTTTGCTATCTGCTTCGAGCTCAAGAATGAGGTCGGGCACGTACGTATCGGGGTTTCGGTTTTGATCAATTCCCATTTGCTCGAGGGCAGCTTGAAGTGAGAGCAGTGTTGTTAAAATTGTATTTCGACAACGACGTACATGATCAAGATGGGCTTTTGAGATGATGTTAACCTCTTCAGGTTGTTGTTCAGCGATACTAAGAAGAAGAATTTTTTGTGCTGCTTCTAATTTCAGTATGCGAGAAGGTTTCTGAACAGCTTGGTTTGGTTTTTTTGCGAGTAAGTCGAAACGGCTCATTGGCTCTGCAGTTGGCGCAAGCTCGCGAAGAGTGCGGGGCATGGGGTTCTAAAAAAACAATGCTGTATTTAAAATAATATCTCAATAATTGTCAAATAAATTCTGCTAACAATATTTGGTGAAATACATTTCGAGTAACAACGCTGCCGCAGCCGAATCAACATTACCGCGCATGTCTTTTTCAGATAAACCCAGCTGCTTGCCTGCTTGTTGCGCCAACTTACTCGTAAAGCGTTCATCAAAAAAATCAACCGGAACCGGTATGTCATGTTCGAGCAAAAAATCTTCGAGCCGGTCAGCAAAGTTGCGTGCGGGAGCGACGATCAAGGCCTCTTCGCCAGACAAGTTTAGCGGTAACCCCACAATCACGTGCTGCACAGCTTCTGCTAAAATAAGGCTCAGTAGCTGCTCGAAGATTTGGGCAGAATTCTCGAACGGCTCACGCGGAAACGCAATGCCGTCATCAGTATTCCCGATGGCGATGCCGATGCGTTTTTGCCCAAAATCGATACCGAGCACATTCATCGCGCCAACTCAGAATGAAAAATGGCATCGGCCGCAAGTGCCTTTCCTGTCATTTCACCAATGAGGATATCGATTCCTGCTTCGGCGATGATTTCACGTTTCACAAATACATTCTCTCGCCCGGGTTGGCTTTGAAAATAGAGGTCAAAATCTCCTGTTGATTCAGTACCGTTGGGTAAGCGATATTGCAAGCGAACGGTTACTGCCCTACCCGCAGCAACTGTGGGATAGCGGAATGCGAAAACAGTTTTTCCATGCTCCTCACGAATATCAATCGCTTCACGAGGAACTCCTCGCACTGTGAGAAGTTCTGCCCCCAATGGCACAAACACTTCTGTAAATGAATGGTTTTCACCGGCACCGAGGATAAAGCTAAGCAGCGGTGCTGCCGTTTCTCCGCTGCCATATTTTGCCAGCAGGCGTGCAAATTCATTCTCTTGCGCTTGCCCCCAGCTGTGCTCACGCGTGATATCCAGTTCGTTGGTTATCGCACCATTAAGCGCAACGGCAGATTGAAGCGAAAGCGATTCTTCGAGAAAGGCATCAGATTTGTTACCACCTACATTGGCAGAAACAACGGCGAGATAATCGGCAGTACTGGGGTTGCGGATAGCGCCAGCAATACCGAGTTGCGTGAAAAACATTTGAATTTCAGGATCAGTTGAATGCGCCAAGACCCATTTTTCGCGGATGGCACGCTTGGCGATCTGCAACAATTGCTCTGGTGGAATATTCTGGATCTGCGCAGTAAGCTCGGGGATAATATCGGCGATAATATCTTTGGGAGAATGCTTGCCACTGAGTTTCGCTTCGACCATGTACGAGAGCAGAAAACTCGCATTCTCGGCAGTAAGCACCTCTTCAGTGCCAGGCAGAGCAAGCGGGCCAACTGCGCCAACAAGGGCGGCAAACAAGTCGTCGGTAATCGTTACGACTGTTTCGGCAGTGGGCGCGGCAGAATATTCGAGCATCGTGCGCATGCGGTCCGCCGAATCGGGAAAGTGAAAGTTGTAGTTGCTATCTTGCAGCGTGAGTTTGGTGGTAAGACGCTCAAACCCCGGTGGCTGTGGAAAAACGCTCGCGTTCTGCCAGGCAAAGCTATAGATATCGTGAAAAGCGGGGTCTATTACGCCATCGTTTGTATTGATAAGCGACAGCGAACCCGGAAAGCCACCCGTAGCACGCAACTCATTGCTGTTCTGAAAAAACACTGCGATCGTGTGCGGATACTCTTTGCCAATGAGCGTTTCACCGGCAACCAATGCCGCTTGCAGTAAGGCGATCGCCTGCCCCCCTTCTGGCAATAATCGCTCTATTGAAGCTATGCTGTCTTTGGCGGCACCGGGTAACAATGGTGATTCAAGTTCAGCGAGGCTTTGTGAAACATTGGTGAATATCCGTTGGATTTCTACAACCTCGGCAGAGGCGGAGTGAAGTAACGGAAGGATATTTTCTCCGCTCAAAATCCGGTTTGGCACTCCGCGCAATTCAGGAGCAAGCACTGCCAAGCGCAATCCAGCGGCAGAAAATTGTTCACCCGCTGCGAGCAGAGTCAGAAGTGCCGGGTCATCTTTTTGAACAAATATATTACTCAAGAAAAGCGGTTGAATTTTACTCTGCATTTCTTCAATCAAACGTGATACCTGCAAAAAGGCTTCCGCACTGCGCGCGTACTGCTCATTCACGAGAGATTGTACCCCTTCGTCAAAAGCGATACTCGTTTGAAACGCCGCATCTGAGAGCTCGGCCTTTAGGGCAACCCCATGTGTCAGCCCCAGGGCTAACATCAGCAGCGGCGTAAAAATAAGTGAACTGAGAAAAACAATGCGAAATGGCTCTTTTTTTTGAACTATTTTTTTACTCATATAAATATCGGTCATGCCCGGCTTGCGCAGTACTTCGCTCTTCTTCTGATGATGTGTAGAACGCGTTCCTGTGCTAGGAATCACCAGTATCGAGTCACTCCCGGTAGTAATATCGGCGGTCGTCTTCTTCACAGTCAGTAGAATACAGGGAATCCCCTTTCGCGTCACCTTGTATGAAAAAGGTGGAATTTTGGGTGGAACTCTTCCCCTAAGTCAAGGGAGCTGGAGAGGGTTGTGCATATTTCTTCTCACATCTCCCCTCTCTTAGCCTGTCCGGCGGAGGAGCTATGCTCTGCTACTTGATTTCTGCTACTCTACAGACATGACCGATTCAAATCTCATCCGCCTGCAAAAAGCCATTGCTGATCAGGGCATCGCCTCGCGCCGTGAAGCGGAAAAACTGATCACAGCAGGGGCGGTAAAAGTGGATGGCAAAGTCGTCACCGAACTCGGCACAAAAGTGAATCCGCTTGAGCAAAAGATCGAGGTCGACGGAAAACTCCTTGCGCAACGCGAGCAAGATAAGATCGTCATCGCGCTATGGAAGCCGATTGGCTTTGTGACGAGTACCAAAAAAACAGCCACCGACCCCGATATCGTGCTCGACTTACTCCCAAAAGACCTGCAACATTTATACCCGGTAGGGCGGCTCGATAAAGACAGTTCTGGGCTTATCATTCTCACCAACGATGGAGATTTGACATATACATTGATGCACCCCAGTTTTGGGCACGAAAAAGCGTATCATGTGCTCTTGCAAAAACCGCTTGACGATGTTTCGCTGACGCAAATCCGCAAAGGCGATGTAAAGATATTGGGGCAAAGCCTGCAACCGGCAAAAGTAAAAAAGCTTGGCGGCGCAAGAGTAGAGATCATATTACGCGAAGGCAAGAACCGCCAGATCCGCCGCACCTTTCGCGCACTAGGTAATGGCGTGAAGAAATTGCGCAGAGTGGCGATCGGCAAACTTTCGCTCGATTCATTGGGAATCGAGGAAGGTGGGTGGAAGCAGCTAGATATAGGGGATATCCGTCAGCTCAGACTGTAGTTTTGTGCACGAACGTCGCTTGCTTTTCAATGGAAAAATCTGCAGACTTGGGCGGAAGTTTTTTCCACTCTATGAAACGCTCGCTCTACATAATGCTCGCGCTCACAATCATGCTGGTCGCCGCTTCGTGCAGCTTGCCGCAAAATCAAGAGCCGACCACCGAACCGATACCAGGCGGCATTACCGTCGAAGAAGTACAACGCCTCACAAAGCTCGCCAGTAATAGTGATAGCGCCACCGAATTACAAGAATACGCGAAACACCCGAACGAAGGTATCCGCAGCGAAGCAGCAAAAAACCCGAACCTGCCCGCCGAGACACAAATGGAGCTCGTGAATGACGACAAATGGCTCGTGCGCAATTACCTAGGTGCGAATCCTAATCTCGATGTTGCCGTAGCAGCAGCCCTCGTGAATGACGAAGACCATCGCGCCCGTTGGACAGTAGCGAAGAACCCGATTGTACCCGAGTCGATTTTGGTGAACTTTATCGAAGATGAAAACGCCGAAGTACAGAAAAAGCTTGCCGACAACACAGCGATCTCGAAAGAGATGATGCTGATGATCGCCGAAAAAAGTGACGCAACCGCGGTACTCGTATTACTGCAGCGCGATAATCTGACCGAAGATGTGTTGGATGTGATCCGTGCCCGCCCGGAAAAAACGATCAAAGATGCGCTCATCCGCCGCGGGTATGCGACACCAGAGCCAGAAAGCACCTCGACCGAGGCAGAAACGACTGCAGATGAAGCAGCGCCCAGTCAGGAAGTAGGCGTAACAGAAGAATCAGAGTAATAGAGTGTACCCATCTAACTCTTGATGCATGAGTGAATTCCACAAAAAACCACTGCGGCCCGAACCTGAAAACAACCTGCGTAAATACTCTTTTGTCTTTGCTAAACTAAACGAAAAATATCGTCCGCCCAAAAGGCGAAAAATCCTCAAGCGGATTTTACTCGGGCTCGTGTTTTTGATGACGCTCGCGGTTTTCGCATTTTCGATCATTCTGCTAAACGTGCTGAAAGACTTGCCAGATATCGAAGATACACGGGCGCTGATCTTTCCGGAATCCACAGTACTCCTCGATAGTAGCGGTACGGTGGAATTGTATTCGGTGCATGGCAACGAAAATCGCCAGGTGATGCCGGTTGAAGAAATGAGTCCGTATATTATCCGTGCGATTCTCGCTGCCGAGGATGATGGCTTTTATTCGCATCCTGGCTTCGATACCGGCGGGATCGCCAAAGCATTTTGCCACGAATTTCTTGGCTCGCTCTTCGGGCTGTGCCCTCGGCGCGGCGGCAGCACAATAACGCAACAGTTGGTGAAGAATTTCTTTTTGACCAATGAACGAACCCTGACCCGCAAGCTGAAAGAACTGGTACTCGCTTACAATATGGAAAACCGCTATTCCAAAGATGAGATTTTGGGCATTTATTTGAATGGGATTTCATTTGGCTCGAATCTGCATGGCGTCGAAACCGCCAGTCAGGCTTTTTTTCGTAAATCAGCAAAAGATGTGACCCCAGCAGAGGCGGCGATTCTGGCCTCGCTGGTGCAGCGACCGACCACCTATTCGCCGCACGGCGAACGTGCGTTCTCGTATGTGTTGTTAAGCGACGAACGCATTCAAGAGCAAGGGTATGAGACGTTTGACGATATCAACGATCTTGAAGGGCTCACCTGGATGCCCGGCCTAGTAGGAGACGAAGTCGAACTCGCCAATGGCAAGACCGCCTACTTTCCTGGCCGCGCCGATGGGTATGTACTCAATCGGATGATCGAGTTAGAGCTGATAACAGATGAGGAATATCAACAAGCCCGTAAAGACCTGCTTAATATTCAATTCCCTGAATTCCGTATTCAACTGACGGCGCCACATTTTGTCATCTGGGTACGCGAGCAGCTCGAAACGCGCTTTGGTGCAGATCTTATCGAACGCGGCGGATTACGGGTGATTACGAGTTTAGATATGGATCTGCAGACACTTGCCGAAGAAGCCGTCGAAGCGCAGATGGAAAAAAATGTTACAGAGTACGAAGCCAGCAATGCAGCGCTCGTTAGCCTCGAAACCAAGACCGGCCATGTAAAAGCCCTTGTCGGCTCGGCAGATTACTGGAATGAAGCAATCGACGGCAATGTGAATATCGTTCTTAAAAAGCGGCTTCCGGGAAGTAGTTTTAAACCCATCACCTATGCCGCCTCGTTTTTAACCGGAAAGCTTTCACCAGGACGGGTGCTGTTTGATGTCGAGACCAATTTTGGCAATGGCTGGACTCCACAAAACTACGATGGTCAATTTCGGGGGCCGGTTTCGGTGCGCAACGCACTGGGGAATTCGCTCAATATTCCGGCGGTCAAAGCGGCGATCATTGCCGGGCCAGGTGCCGTATACAACCTCGCCACACAAATGGGTATCTCGTTCGATTTTGATTCCGAATTTTATGGTGCTGCCATCGCGCTGGGTGGAGCCGAAGCACGGCCACTCGATATGGCGCAAGCCTTTAGTGTGTTTGCCAATAACGGAAAAAAAGTCGAACCGGTTGCGATATTGCGTGTTGAAGACCGCTTCGGCAACTTATTGTATGAAGCGCCAAATCAAGCCGAAATAGAAACGGATGAGATGCAAGTGCTCGACCCCACCATCGCCTATCAAGTGACGCATGTCTTGAGCGATACCGCCGCACGCGGCCCGGGTTGGAATACTCGCTTACAATTGAGTGGACGGCAGAATCTGGCAAAAACCGGAACAGCGGATAAAAAGGTAGAGAATATTCCTTGGCCGGCAGATGTCTGGACGATCGGCGCCACGCCACAACTAACGACGGCCGTCTGGGCCGGAAATGCAGATGGAACGGTACTCGCTCGCCGTGCTAGCGGCTACGATACTGCCGCACCGATCTGGCACAGCTTTATGACCACCGCGCACGAAGAACTGCCCGCCGAGAATTTTGAAGTGCCAAGCGGCATCAGTAAAATCCAGCTCAGCAAGCTTTCTGGCCAACTGCCGGCAGAAAATACACCGGCGAGCTTGATTACTGAAGATATCGTTTCGCGCATCAATTATCCTGCCGAAAACGACAGCTCATTGCAGTTGGTTGAAGTCGACAGCGTATCAGGCAAGCTGCCGACAGAATTCACCCCCGAAGCAGCAAAAGAAGAAGTAGCCGTGCTTTCGATGCATTCGTATTTTATCGATTGGCCGAACTGGGAGACACCGGTACAAGAATGGTTAGCAGAGAATAAGATTGAGATGCTACAAGGGTTTGGCATCAATGCCGACGAGATTTTGAGTGAAGCACCGACTGAGTTTGATGATGCGCATACAAACCGCACCGCAGAGAATGCTCCAGATATCCGCTTTGTCGACCCACAAAACGGTGAACGTGTCTCGCCGCCGCGTACGAGCATCCAGCTCGATGTTAACGCGCCAAACGGCTTTGAAAAAGTGGTTTTCTATTGGAATGACCGCATCCTCAAATCTTTCGACGAAGAACAAAACGGCTATGTGATTCCGGTATCACCCAACCAAACCGGCCGGCACACGTTAACGGCAAAAATGACTGATACCCTGAAATATACATCCGAGCGTACTATCGAGGTAGAAATCACCCGCGATAACGACGAACCAGATGTACGCTTTTTAAACCCGCGCGACGGTGACCAGGTCTCTGGTGGAACCGAAATCCTGTTGCGCGTCGAAGCAGATGACCGCAGCGGAGCTGTGCGAATAGTAGATTTTTATGCGGACGATGTAGACTTGGGTGGTATTCCGGTAGAACTGGGAGCATTCGAAAAACGCTTCTCAGTGCCGAACGACGATGGCGAACTTAAGCTGCGCGCAGTAGCAACTGATTACGCCGGGAATACAGGTGAGACAACGATTACGCTTGAAGTAGAGGCCAAACCCGAATCACGCGATTTCGGCATCTTTTCACCGCGTGATGGCGCAAATACGGCTTGTAACGTAAATACCCGAGTAACGGCAGGAGTAGCACGTGACATGCGGGCAGATTTGGAACGGTTGGAAATTTGGGCGAATCTTGGTAGACAGACCAAAGTACGCGTTGCAGAATTTACAAGCGCAAGCGATACTGGCTTTTTTGAAGCAGATTTCAAGCCAGAAGTTTGCGGCGAATGGCGCATCTACGCCAAAGCATTCCTTGCAAGCGGCAGCCCGAAAGTATCGTCATCGAATTTTGTGGAGTTTGAAGAATAAGCAAACAGCAATCAGCAAGGAGCAAACAAAAAAAATGCAGATTCCGGCTAGTAATTCACCTGTACAGTCTCCGATTGAGGACTGTGTGACGCTAAACGTTGAGAACGGTACACTCCTCTACGAGAGACTGTGCCGGGGGTTAAAAAATAATCTAACAAGACACTCCCGTTTGCTGTTTGCTCGTTAGTTCTTGCTCACCAACGGGTCCTCAATTCCCACTTCAGCAAACGCTGCTGCACGTAATCTGCACGCATCGCACTCGCCGCAGGGTGGGCGTTCGCCACGATAACAGGTATGCGTATCGGCATAGAGGTCGAGATGACCGAGTTCTTGCATCAGACGGATCTCATCGGCTTTGCTCATCTGCACAAACGGCGCGTGAATAGTGAACTCTTCATCCATCGCGAGCGATATCGATTGTTGGGCAGATTTTATAAACGGCTCACGGCAATCAGGGTACCCAGAATAGTCGATTTGCGAAACGCCGGTCACGAGATTGCGGATACCGAGCGGATAGGCTGTAGTCGCGGCAATCGTCAGAAACAGCAGGTTTCGGCCAGGTATGAACGTTGCCGGTAAGTGCTCTGCCGACTTCTCTTCATTTTTCCCCAGCAGAAGCGAGCAATTGGTTATCGCGGCAAAAGCTGCTTTCGCGTCGATGATTTGATGTGATACATTTCGTTTCTCAGCGATACGTGCCGCGCACCCTAATTCGACCCGATGTCGCTGCCCGATATCGAACGAAATCGCCGAAACGGAGTCGAAACGGTCGAGTGCCCAGCAAAGAGCAGTGGTGCTGTCTTGTCCGCCAGAAAAAAGTACAAGAGCGGAATTCATGTGTTTTCTCTCTCCCTGAATAGGGGGATACCGGATTGCAATCTGGCACAGGGCTGGAGGGGGTAGAAATCAATCCGAAAAATCAATAAATGCGCCATTATCCAAACAGATTCTTTAAAAAACCTTGGTGCGACTCAAGATGTGCGCCATTTTCTTTAGCGATCTCCGTGTAGAGTTCTTTTTCGCGATTACTCAGTTTTTTAGGAATCTCGATCTTGAGGTGAACAAAATGGTCGCCAAAAATATTGCGATTCAGCACAGGCATGCCCTTACCACGAAGACGCAGAACAGCATCTGGCTGGGTTCCCTGTTGGATTTTAATCGTCACTTCGCCGTGTACGGTCTTTACTTTTTTCTCGTTACCTAGAATCGCTTCAAGCACCGAAATCTTTTCTTCACTGTGCACGTCATCGCCATCACGATGGAGGTGGCGATCGGGCTGCACGTGTATACGCAAAAGGAAGTCGCCGCTTGATTGCCCGCGTTCACCGGCTTGGCCTTGGCCACGCACGCGCAATAAAGCACCATCAAAGACGCCTGGTGGAATATCGACTTCAACAGTACGTTTTTCTGGCATGCGTCCGCTGCCATTGCATTTGGGGCACGGCTCTTTGGGTACTCTCCCCTCCCCTTTACATTTGGTGCAGACCTGCGTGGTGCGGATGTAGCCGAGTGGTGTTTGTTGCTGGCGGATCACCTGCCCAGTGCCACCACAATCGCCGCATGTTACGAATTCGGTTCCTTTCTTTTTACCCTGCCCATCGCACTCATCACACGCTACCAACGAATCTACCACTGTAGAATACGTCTTCCCGCTGACGGCTTCGGCAAAGCTGATGCGCACATCAGCGTGAATGTCTTGCCCCTTGGCGGGGCCGCGCTGTTGCCGCACATTCCCACCAAAAAAGCTTTCAAAAATATCACCGAGCCCGCCTTCGAAACCACCAAAATCGCCATAACCTTGCCCTCCGCCAAACCCTTCAAAGCCTTGCCCCCCGCCAAACCCCGCCCCGCCTGGGCCGGCAGCACCGAACTGGTCGAATTGCGCTTTCTTTTGCGGATCAGAAAGAATCTCCCACGCGACCTGGATCTCTTTGAATTTTTCTACTGCCGCCTTGTCTTTGTTTACATCAGGGTGGTACTTCGCCGCCAATTTGCGGTAGGCACGCTTGATCTCATCCGCAGATGCAGACTTTTCGACACCGAGGCTTTCATAAGGATTTTTCACGGATTGCAGTCTACAAAAAGAATCAGGAATATCAAAAATATTTTAGCACTCGTGATCCGAGAGTGTCAAAGCCGGCTCGGTCATTCCAGCTGGATCGGAAACGGGGGCAAGATGATACCGCAAACTCAGATTTCTTGCGAAGATTCAAAAATACCTGAACCAGGTATCATGGAACAAGGAAGGTGTACGCGGCAGCGTACCCCCTACAGCTCCAGTTGCCAACTATCGGTCGCCAGACTCCAGAGAAAAATCTATAGGACTCTTCCCTTTTCCCTCATTGCAAATTGTCAATTGCGAATTGCTTCTCTTTTCCTTACAATCTTTCGGCAAAACCCGATTCGCATGAAGAGCATTATCCATAAACTGACGCACCTTTGGAAAAAGAAGCCGAAACCTCGGAGCAAAGCGGGCTATTGGCTCTTACCGATCGGCATTTTTGCCGCCGCGGGCGTCGCTTACTTGTTGACTGAAAGCCAACTTTTTACTCCTCAAGCGGCGAAAATAATCCCTGCGCGCAATCTGGCGATGTATGCCGATGTCGGCCATCCCGAGTGTAATGCGCAGCTTGAAGAACGCGCCCCTAATCTATGTGAACAACGCGACATATTCCTTACTTCGGTGATCGGCGATTTTCCGCAGCGCCTCAGTCTTTTTGCCGACCGCATTGTACTCGTCGCCTATTCTGACCTAGGCGCAAATGATACCTTTGCTCCCACAGTGATGTTTCGCATCGCAAATGAAGCCGCTGCCGAGAATTACCTCAAGAAGCGCCCTGGCGCAGAAACGGCGATCGAAGAGACATGGGAAGATATGCGCATTTTGCGCTATCAAGAACCGGTCAGTCGTACAGTCTTCTTTTGGCGCGGTTGGCTGATCAGTACGCCAGCAGATGATTTTCACAAACGTGTCGCTGAAGTCGAACAGCAAGTGACGCCTGCGGCGACAAATGATGCATTTTGGCAGGGTTTGGTAAGCAAGTTAGACGGAAGTGATAGTGCGATCCTCTTCAAGTCTCAACTCCTCAAAAACCGCTTGCCGGTTGGTGCCCAACCGTTACTCGATTTTATCCCTCAGATCGGATTGGGTTTCGCGTATGATGAAAACGGCGTGTCACTCACCTTGACCAGTAATACGCTGAACACATTTTTTACTCAAAAAAGTGTTGTAACGAAAGACTCGCTCATCGACCCGTTTCCCGCACGTGAAGCAGATATGACTGCGCTGCTCGCGCAGCCGCAAGCCGAAATCGAGTGGGCGATGGAGTATTTAGATAAGACCGATCCGGCATTTGCCTACTACCTGCGTGGGCAAATACGCACCTTTTTGCAAGACATCTTCGGCAATGACATTTCGCTTGAAAACGACATTCTTCCGCTGTTTGAAAATCAGGTCGCCCTCGCGTTGTTTCCAAAAAACGGTGCTGGATACGATTTTCTGGTTGCCCTCGATACAGACGATGCCCTTTTTGCCGCAGCCAAAAAAGAAAAACTGCTCGCTGCCCTCCAAACTGCTGCCGCCACTTTTGTGCCCCGCATTCTCGAGCATGTGCTCGAAGACGGCACGGTGATCCGCGAGGTCGCTGCCTGTGAAGACTGCATCCAGATCAGCGAAGAATCGGTGGGTGATGCAACGTATTCTCTTTTTACTTCAGAAGACGACTCTGGCGCATCGCGTAGCCTTACACTTGGTTTGATCGAAGACATATTTGTTATTGCCTCTGCCACTGTGGATATTGAGAGTTTTCTCACTCGCTTTCAAGACTCACAATCAGCGAATCCGCACTCAGAAATGAAGCTCGGTGAATACATCTCGATGAAACCGGAGATCGTATCCATGTTTTTCCCCCAACTCGCAAAAAATCTTGACGGATTTACAAAAATTACATTTGCGCAAAACAGCGATTCAGAATTTTTCCATCTCGTCATCAACGCTGCCTTTGCGGAATAAGTTCTTGAAGAGCAAAAACAGCAGGGCAAAGCGGTATATCAAAATAACATTTAGCCAATTCTTCACTACAGATTCGCCAGTATATTATTTTGCTTTTTTGTGCAGGGGTATGATATAATTCTAAGATAAAATTTTCACAAACATGAAAAATTCCGGTCACTTTGCACGTGGGTACACGCGTGTGTTACAGAAGTTTGTCGCAGTAAGCTGCGTATTTGCAGTAACGCTCACGAGCAGCTCTGTGCCCCTTGGGCAAACCTATGCCGCTGCTCCGGCAAACATCAACACGCCCTATCTGCAGCAGATCTTCGATATCTTCGATATCATCTTCCCGGCAGATATCTGGACATTCGACCCAGATACCACCACAGATTTCGATGCAGATCTTGCCCAGCAGTTGACAGAGTTGGCAGCAAAGTGGACCGTCTTGAGTTCACGCACCGTCGAAGCGACCGATGGTACGACCGTGCTCGACGGCAGCACAGGCGATATCGTCATCAGTACCGACACGAACGTGACAGGAGACCTAGATGTCGATACGAACCTCAATGTCGATGGCACCGGAACCATCGACGGCGCGACCAGTGTTGGTGGAGATTTGACAATACAGACCGATGGGAGTTTACAAGCAGCACCACGCCTTATCAACGTGACGGATCTCAGCAACGATGGAACCGATTACGAATCGTTCCGCTTTCAAATCGGCGACGGCACCGGACTACAGCGCCGCAGTGAAGGCACGCTTGATATCTTTTCGCAAGACGGCCTGCGTTTACTGGGTGATATGGGAGATGCCGCAACAGGGCCTGTTAGTTGGGGAAACGATGTCGATGCCGGTGTGACGGTGATCAACACGACAATCGATTCTCCGGCTATCGCCATCAAACCGGCGCCCAGCCAAACCGCAGACTTGACCCAATGGTTAGATTCTGTTGGCACCGTTGTGAGTGTCGTAGATGAAAGCGGCAGAGTGGGTGTACTGGTCGATGACCCTGCGACCGAGCTCGATATCGGTGGTTCGATCAAGATCTTGCCGCTTGCAAGCCCGCCGTTTGCCTGCAGTTCGACGTACAGAGGATCCATCTACTACGACAGCAACAACGACGAACTGCTCGTCTGTGATGGCGCCAGTTGGATCACCGCCGCGTCGGCTACGACTGCAGCGCCAGGCAGCGATAAACAACTGCTCTACAACAACAATACCATTATGACGGGTGCGCAGATCTACTACAACAGTGGGTCGCTCGGTATTGGCAGCTCGACTATCAGCGGCACGCTCGCAATCGATGCCAATGGGCAGATCGGCGCGACCGAGTTTTGTGATGAAAACGGCGACAACTGTGAATCGATTACCAATCTTGCTGCCGGTGCAAGCCAGTGGAATGATGTGACAGGAGGCATCAACTATGCCAACGGCAACGTAGGTGTCGGCACGCTGTCTCCGACCGCCTTCTTAGAGCTGGCGGCCGGTACAGCCGATAATCCTCCACTCAAATTGACCACGGGAGTAAATACCACAACGCCCGAAGAAGGCGCCATGGAATTCGATGGCACCGACCTCACCTTTTCACCGACCGACGCAACCCGCGAGATCATCGCTTTTATGAGCGACCTCGCGGCGATAAATATAGCTGACGGAGACGCCGATCCTACCAATGAGATTCAGGGGCTTCCTTCGGTTCTGTCTGAAGACAACAATGCCGGTGGAGCCACTATTACCGGCTTGGGTGCGCCGAGCGCCGCCTCAGACGCCACGACCAAAGACTATGTCGATACAACGTTTGTTAAGAGCGCCGGCGACACTATGTCTGGCGACTTAGACATGGGTGGCAATGAAGTCGTCGGGCTACCTACCACTACTCCAAGCGCCGATGATGCCGCGGTCAGTAAGTGGTATGTCGATAACGTGGGAACTTCTGCCACGCAAGACCTCGATTCTGTTTTGGCTCAAAACAATGATGGTGGCGCGCGACAAATCAAAAACATCGCTAATCCGACGCTCGACCAAGACGTCGCGACAAAAGACTATGTCGATTCTATTGGTGGTTCAGCAACCCAAAATATCGAAGGAGTTTTGACGGTTGGCAACGATACCAACGGCTTAGAGATTACCGGTCTGCCACTCAATCCGACAAATGATGACAATGTGGCGGTCAGTAAATGGTACGTCGATAACGCCGCCAGTGGTGCCGCTTTGAGTGACGGTGACAAAGGCGATGTAACGGTCGCAAGCGGTGTCTGGACGATTGACGATGGCGTGGTCACCTTTGCCAAAATGCAAGATCTGACCGGCAACAACATCATTCTTGGGCGCTCTACCGTTGGCAGTGGTAGTGTCGAAGAACTCAATGCGACAACAGTCCGCAATATTTTGAACGTCGAAGACGGTGCCGATGTAACAGACACTACCAATGTAGATGCCGCCGGCGCGACCATGAATACCGATACCGATATATCGCTTAATGCCTGGGTACTCGATGAAGATGATCTCAATTCTGATGATGCGACAAAGGTGCCAACGCAACAAAGCGTAAAGGCCTATGTCGATAATTTTATCAACGGACTCACCTGGAAAAACCCCGTCACCGATGCCGATGGTCCTGACGGTGGTTCACCAGATGTACTTGGCTCACTCGTTTGTAATACTAGCAATGAAAGCTGGGCGACCTACAACATTGAAGAGGATGTGATCTATGTCTGTAACGGAACCAACTGGATTCAGATCAGTTCTACTGCAGGCGTCACGCTTGCGGGTGATGTGACTGGCGCTACCAATAGTAATGTCATTGCGACCGACGCGGTAAATAGTCTTAAGATTTTGGATAATACAATACTCAATGCCGATGTAAACTCTGCCGCAGCAATCGCCGGCACGAAAATCACTCCAAATTTTGGTGGGCAAAATGTACTGACCACCGGTGACCTGATCATCGACGGAAGCGATTTATTTGTAGATTCCGGCAGCAACGCCGTTGGTATCAATACCGCCTCCCCTGCTCAACCATTGCACGTAGCCGGAAACTTTCGCGCCGATGGTAACTGGCTGAGCAACAACGATGCCCTGTGGATCCGCAGCAATGCCGACAATAGCGCCGTTGGGCCAGCCGCCAAATTGCAACTTGGTACGGGCAGCAAGAAACAGTTCAACATTCTCGGCAACGACCGCATCGGTATTGGTACCGAAAACCCAACAGACACACTCACCATAAACGTGCCAACAGGCGACCCCGGGCTAGGAATAGAAGACCAGAGCAGCGGGCAAAAACGCATCCTCTTAAACCCTACCAATACCGGTACCTATGGCTCGGTACAACTGGGCAGCGGGCAAAGCATCGTTTGGCGCGATAATGAGGATGTCGAATTCGGTAGCGAGTTTGATGTGGGCTTAGTGCGCTCGAATCTCGACACCTTGCGTGTAAGCAATACCAACGCTTCTAATTTTGGCCGTTTCGAAGTTGGGAGAACCGGTATTGGTGCAACAATCGATCCGAGCGCGATGCTGAAAATTGCCAATCCAGGTACAGGAAAAAGCCTGCTCATTAAAGATTTCGCCGGATCGAGCGCAGAGTCTGTCGTAGTAGATGGAAGCGGATACCTTGGGATAGGTACCGAGACACCTGAAAACCGTTTTCATGTATACAATGACGGCACCGCACTGGCAGGCATTATCGAAAGTGACCAGGCCTTTACCGATCTCGCCCTGCGCGCAGGGTCGACCACTTCGCTCGATACATCGCCACGTGTACGTGCCCAGCTAAACGATCTCGCTTTTGTCACGGACCTCACCGAACGCATGCGTGTAACCGAAGCCGGGAATGTAGGAATCGGCACCACAACACCATCGGCTCCGCTTGAAGTAGCAGGGAGCAAAGTGCTTATCGGCCAAAACAATGCCGGATATTTTATCCGTAATGCGGGTGATACCGCCGATATCGCTGTGGCGTATGTGAATCCTGCAGACGACATCATCTATGGTTCTGCACAGGGGAACAATATTCAATTCAAAACCAGTGGTGCTAATACTCCCGGCGATACGCTGTATATTGATAATAGTGGCAATGTCGGTATGGGTACTTCTACACCTTCAAATACTCTGGATGTCGAAGGCGGGACATTTTTCCTCCCCGCAGATTCGAGCGCCGCGGCTGATGGAGATTTTGCCAACAGCCAATGGAGTCTGTGGCTCGACGAAACCGGCGACAGCCCCTTTCAATTAAAAGCAAAAAAGAGTGACGGCACAATCATCGCTCAAGAAGTCGGTTCGAGTTTTGGAACCGACTGGAGTTATTTGGATGGCGATCGCGGCGATATCACGGTAACCGATAGCACAACGGCTCCTGTCTGGACGATAAATGCCGATGCAGTCGACGACACCAAAATCGACTGGGGCAGTGGTGCGGGGCAAGTAGATGCCGACGATCTTTCAGATGGCAGCACCAACGTGATGTTCCTGAATACCGAGCGCACTAAGCTTGCCGGTATCGAAGCCCTTGCCGACGTGACCGATACAACGAATGTAGAAGCCGCCGGCGCAGTGCTAGAAACCGACACCAGCACTTCTCCTATGCAGTTTGTCATCAACGAAGACACTTTTGCCACCAACAGCCCGACCAAAGTGCCAACACAGCAAAGCGTAAAGACCTATGTCGATAATGCGATTCTCGGGCTTACCTGGAAGCCACCGGTAACCGATGCCGACGGACCATCTGCAACCACACCCGATATTCTCGGCGACCTTAGTTGTGGCACGGCCGAAGAAAGCTGGGCGACCTTTAATAAAGACAACAACATCATCTACGTTTGTGATGGAGCCAACTGGGTACAAATCAGCGCCGCAGCCGGAATCCCTAATTTAGCTGGCGAAGTCGTTGGCCCATTGACCGCGACCGAAGTGGCGGATGATGTGATCGACAGCGCCAATATTATCGACGGATCGGTTGTAAGCGCCGACATCGCCGATGGCACCGTTGTGAACGCCGATATCAATTCGGCAGCAGCGATTGCGGGCACGAAGATTTCTCCGAATTTTGGCAGCCAGAATATCACCACTACAGGGAATCTTAATCTTTCTTCGCTCACAGGAACACGGCTGACAGCAACCGATGGTAGCAGTAATATTGTGGCGACCTCGCTTTCTGACTGGTTAGCAGGCACAACAAACCAAGTGACAGTGACCGATGATGCCGATGGCACAGCAACGTTGAGTCTGCCGCAAAATATCGATAGCGGAGCAACACCGACGTTTGCGGGGATGACCGTAACAGAAGACATTGCGACTGGTGGGAATGAGGTTACCGGGCTGCCGGCGACTCCGAGCGGAGACACCGCAGCCGCCAGTAAGAAGTATGTCGATGATAATATCGGGGCAATCTCATCCGATACCCTCATCGATGCTGACAGCGATACACAGATCCAGGTCGAAGAAGGCGCTGACGATGACGATACGATCCGCTTTGATACCGCGGGGAACGAGAGAATGGTCATCGGTGACAGTGGGAATGTTGGCATCGGGACGACGAATCCAGGGACTGCCCTAGAAGTGAGTGGGGATATTACTTTAGATGACGGTGGCAATTCAGCACTGTTTTATGATGTGTCAGGCACACGTAAATACAGTGTTGGAGTAAATTCCATTGACGATACATACAGAATAGGCAGTATAAGTTTGGGAGACCCTAACACCTTTGTCACAGTGAATAACACCGGCAACGTCGGCATCGGGACGACGGCACCAGAGGCTCTTTTACATTTATTAGCGACAAATCCTGATTTAAAAATATCTGCTGCTTCGGGGGGTTCGGCAACAATTAACCTATCGGGAAACAATACTAATGAAGAAGCAAAGTTAATCTTAAATAATGGAGGTCGATTTGATATTACAAACAACGGTAATACAAGTTTAAGTATAGACACTGCAGGCAACGTCGGCATCGGGACGACGGCACCAGAGCAAAAATTGCAGGTGACTGGAAATATAGCTGTAAGTGGTGAAGAGTGGATAGGGGCTAACATAAACTCATCGTATGTGCCAAAAAGTGGTACTATTGGTATGGGGGTGAACTCAACTCTTGTTCGTTCTACAAACGACTTCGGCTTGATTTCTAATAGCAACAACAACGGCACAGGTAACTTTATTTTTGGCTTTGGCGCCCCAACCGTTGGGGGTACAGGCTGGCAGGAGGCTATGCGCATAGTAGAGCCCGGCAACCTCGGCATCGGGACGACCAATCCGAATGCTCGTCTTCATGTAAAAACCAACACCGGCACCAATGCCGAGATCGACATTCAAAGTGGGGCACAGCCGCACTGGGGCATTTATCAAGAAGAAGGCAACGCCGATCTCAATTTTTGGAACGCAGGGAACGTACTCACCCTGACCGATGAAGGCGATACCGTGGTCTACGGCGATCTCGATATGACCAACGGGCAGATCAACAACCTCGCCGCGCCCACCGCGGCCGCCGATGCGGCGACCAAGCAATACGTTGATGCGCAGGCGGGCAGTGCCGCTAGCTGGGGGAATATCTCTGGCACGCTCGGTAACCAGACCGACCTGCAAAACGCTCTCAACGCGAAGCTAGACCTGGGCGGCGGCACGCTGACCGGCGATCTTGTTTTGAATGCCGATCCTACTGCTAATCTCGGCGCGGCGACGAAGCAATATGTAGACAGCATAGATACCAACGATGCCGATGCCGATCCGACGAACGAAATACAGGGGCTGGGCAGCGTGCTAGCCGAAAGCAACGATGGCGGTGCAGCGCAGATCAAAAACATTCTCGATCCGACCCTTGCGCAAGACGCGGCGACCAAGAATTATATCGATAGCAATTTTGTCGATCTTGCCGGCGACACCATGACCGGCGATCTTGTTTTGAATGCAAAGCCGACCGTCGCACTCGGCGCGGCGACAAAAAACTATGTCGACGATGAGATTATCGGCGCCCTCGAAGGCCTCAGTTGGAAAGACCCGGTCGATGATGCCGACGGCCCGAGCGGCGCCCTCACCGATGATACTCTCGGCGGCTACCTCTGTAACGCCACCAATGAAAGCTGGGCAACGTATAATAGCGCCGAGAGCCTGGTGTATGTCTGTTCAGATGCTAACGGCGATGGTAGCCTATACTCGTGGACGAATATCGGCACCACTGCCGTGATACCAGATTTGGCAGGTGAAGTGACCGGCGATATCGCTAACACGGTAGTCGCAGATAACACCATCGACAGTGCCAATATTATTAATGGCAGCATTGTGGATGCCGATATCAATTCTGCGGCAGCCATTGCCGGTACCAAGATCAGCCCAGATTTTGGCAGCCAGAATGTGGTGACGACTGGGAATGTCGGCATCGGCACCACCTCACCAAACACAAAATTACACGTTGCTGGTAATAATATTTCTCCTTCAAATCCAACATTCCAGGTTGTCAATACAGCGAGTGCTCTTTTTAATGGTACTGCTTCTTTCTTAGCACCAAATATGGGTGCAAACAAGCACAATGTTTTCTACTTCGGTAAATCTCTTGATAATCGTAATACAGGACAAATGCTCTTTCGGTATAAAGGAGACAATTCAACTGACAACTACATTTCGTTTGGTTTGTGGGGGGTTGATGACGTCTTTAATATGACCGGTGCCGGCAACGTCGGCATCGGGACGACGAGTCCGGCTGCCAAACTAGATGTGGACGGCAACGCGCGTATCGGTGGTACGCTCGATATGAACAGTAATAAGATCATCGAATTGGCTACACCAACGATTGGTTCCGATGCCGCCAATAAACAGTATGTTGATGACCAGGTAGGTACCGTGCCGCAAGACAATATTAAAGACAGCGACGGGAATACGGGTGTGTATACAGAAGAAAGCCCAAATGAAGACTATATTCGCTTTGATACCGCGGGGAACGAGAGAATGGTCATCAGCCCCACCGGCAACGTCGGCATCGGGACGACAACACCAGGGGCAAAGTTGGATGTGAACGGCAACGCGCGTATCGGTGGTGACCTTGCCCTCAGCACCAACGGCTCCAGCACCACCACACCGAGAGTGTTTGGTATGACCGACTTCTCTACGGGGGAAGCGGCGCGCTGGCAGTTTGGTGACTCGTATAATGCTATACAAAATACCTGGGCTGGCTCAATGGATCTCTACGGCTACCATACTATTCGACTGGTTGGAAATCGTAACGCTACTGTAGCGTTACCGTTCTCAACCATCTCTGATGTCGGGGTGCAGGTGTTAAACACTATAACTTCACAACCTGCCTTCGTCATTGATGGAGCGAGTGGTCAAACCGCAGACCTACAACAGTGGCGTAACAACGCCGGTACGGCCTTGTCTGTGGTTGACAGTGATGGAAATTTTGGCATCGGGACGACGGCACCTAGTAACAAGTTGTCAGTGTTAGGGAACGCAAATATATCAGGCAACGTCGGTATCGGGACGACGAATCCAGATGCTGCACTCGATGTTTCAGGTGACACCAAGGTCAGTGGTGACTTGAGTCTCGGTACTAGCGGAAAAATAGCACACTCTACGCCATCTTGGGCTCCCGATGGCCGCTTCGACTTTTTCCCGGCTGGTCAAACCAACGGTTCGTTTATCGTGCAAGAAGAAGACATCTTTGGTGATGCCACGCCCGATATGGTGTTTCAGATACACCCGCGCGAAACGACCGGTTGGGCGGTTATCGATACAGTCAAAAGCGATGGCTTAGCTTTAAGCACGTTGACTAATTCCGACCCCATCACTTTTAATGTGGGGCGAAGCGAAGACGCGCGCCTGACTAACACACTGTTTGACCTGCAGGTACCGCTCGACCTGAGTAATAATAAGATCACTGGCGTAGCCGACCCAACGCTCGCGCAAGACGCCGCCACCAAACTGTACGTTGATACACAAGCGGGCGACGCCGCCACTTGGGGCAATATCTCTGGCACGCTCGGCGACCAGACCGACTTGCAAAACGCTCTCAACGCGAAGCTAGACCTGGCCGGCGGTACGCTGACCGGCGATCTTGTTTTGAATGCCGATCCTACTGCTAATCTCGGCGCCGCTACCAAGCAGTATGTAGACGATCTCGACGCGCTCGACCTCGATAAAGACAGCACTAACGAAATCCAAAACATCGCCGAGGTACTCAGCGACGGCAACGATGCTGGCGGCGCCATTATTACCGGGCTTGGTACGCCAAGCGCCGCGAGCGATTCTGCCACCAAGGGTTATGTTGATAACCTGATTACCGGGCTCACCTGGAAAGCACCGGTCGATGATGCCGATGGGCCAAGTGGTGCCTCGCCAGATGTACTAGGAACCCTTAGTTGTGACACCGCCGAAGAAAGCTGGGCGACCTTTAATAAAAGTGACGATGTCATTTATGTCTGTAACGGGACGAACTGGGTGCAGATCAGCAGCACCGTGGGCGATATCACCCTTTATGGTGAAGTCACCGGGAGCGTCGACAGCACCGAAGTGGCAAATAACACCATCGACAGTGCCAATATCATCGACGGACAAGTTGCCGCCGCAGACCTGGCATCGAATTCTGTCAACAGTAGTAAGATCGCCAATAACAGTATCGTCAATGCCGATATCAATTCGGCAGCAGCGATTGCGGGCACGAAGATTTCTCCGAATTTTGGGAGTCAGAATGTGGTGACGACGGGGAACGTGGGGATTGGGACGACGGCACCGACGCAACAGTTGCACGTCAATTCTGGGATTACCAACTCTGGTATTCTTGTGGAGAGCACAGATCCATACGCGATGCTTAGTTTCAAAGACGATACTTCTGGTAGCAATGTACCTAACTTTGGAGCCTTGGGTGATAACTTTGTTTTTAGGCAACACACTAAGGAAGTGATGAGAATTCAACAAAACGGCAACGTCGGCATCGGGACGACGAGTCCGATTAGTAAGTTAACTATTTCTAATAGTCCTTTAACATTCACAGATGTCGATAACGTCTCCGCTCATCTGCAAGTGCAAAATAAAGACAGTGATACACCTGTGTGGACGCTTGGTTCTGCGGGAGGTGTATCAGAGTTTTTTGATATTAGGTCTGGTGATAAATCTGGAACAGTACAATTCAGATTAAATACTAATAGTGGAGATTTCGATTTTAACTCTGGAGATGTGTATTTTGAAAATAGTAGCGGCAACGTCGGCATCGGGACGACGGCACCTGGGGCAAAGTTGAGTATTGAATCAAGTGTCTTACACGACGGTGTATCAATTAGTTCGCCCAATCCCTCTCTTTGGCTTAAAGACAACACAAATAATGATAAATCCTGGAGTATTTATAATCAAGGTCAGGATGATGGCCTGGCGTTTAGGAGCCAAAATGACGATGGGTCGGGAAGCAATACGAGAATGTTCCTTGAGCATAGCACCGGCAACGTCGGCATTGGGACGACGGCACCGGGTGCAAAGCTCGATGTAGAAGGCAACGCGCGCATCGGCGGCACGCTGAATATGACCAACGAGCAGATCAACAACCTCGCCGCGCCCACCGCGGCCGCCGATGCGGCGACCAAGCAATACGTTGATGCGCAGGCGGGCAGTGCCGCTAGCTGGGGGAATATCTCTGGCACGCTCGGTAACCAGACCGACCTGCAAAACGCTCTCAACGCGAAGCTAGACCTGGGCGGCGGCACGCTGACCGGCGATCTTGTTTTGAATGCCGATCCTACTGCTAATCTCGGCGC
>CAZLFD010000020.1:0-24678 GCA_964558715.1 uncultured Candidatus Peribacteria bacterium
CTACCGACAGCGACTTGCCTCATCTGTCACGAGAATTGGGGCTTAGTTCATTTTTGCTTTTTTCAGAAAAAACATGCATGGTAGGCGAGAAGTTTTCGACCTCTACCGATGTCCGCACTTTTTCAGCGCCGCAAAAAACGATCGTCGTTCACCGGAACGGCATTTGTCATTATCGTATTAGCAGGAGCATCGTTTTTGCTCTGGCAGATCATTTATTCGCCCGCTGGTGTACAAAAGCAAGTCGTGCTCGAAATCCCCGAAGGTTCGGCAGCTGTGGTACGCATTGACGGCGGCTCGAGTTTTGTCGAAATCCCCGATGTGGGAGCACTTATCGAAGGAGAGTCTGTGCGTGCAACACAAGGAAGCAGTACCGCTTTAACTTTTTTTGACGGCTCGCGCATCACGCTCGACAGTGGCACCGAGGTAACACTTACGCACGTACGAGAGCACGATGCCGACGCCTCGGTCGATATCGAGGTTACGGTAAAGAGTGGTCGTATTTGGGCAAGTGTTCCCAGTAAAGTGAACCCGAAATCAAAAGTCAGCCTGACGAATTCTAGTGCTACGGTTGAGACATCAGGTGGTGAGATTTCCCTCAGCGAATCAACTGTCCGTGTTATCAAGGGCAAGGCACAAGTACTCGTTCAGGGTGAACCTTATACCACCTTAGAGATCGGTCAAGAGATCACCATTTTGCCGAATGATGTTGAAACAATCGTCGCGGGTGGAGTTGGACCTGAGAAAGCACTAGTATCTGCAGAATTTCAAAGCTCTGCATGGTTTACTGCCCACATGAATAAGCAAGAAATTCCGCTTATTGAACCAGACTTATTAGGCGGAGAAATCGTCGAGCCAGAAGAAGCCGTTGCTCAGGAATCTGCCGTGCAGATCATCGAGCCAGCAGGGAACAACGCGCGAGTCACGATTGCCGCAGACACCACGACGATTTCTGGAACTGTTCCTGAAGAAACAGCGAAAGTGCTCGTAAATGACTATGCGCTGACTCGCTTTATTCCTGGCGATACCGAGTTTACTTATAACGCAGCCCTTGCTTGGGGCACTCTAGAAGAAGGTGCAAATGAGTATGTTGTCGTCGCGCTCGGCGAGAATGGTGAACGAGAAGAAGCCACAATCACTATTGTCTATGATCCAAATGGCGAAGAGGATGAAACAGCATCAGTCGAGGGGGAAGAAACCGAAGCCGATTCTGAAGCTGAAACAGGTGTATCGCCCACACCATCTGTATCGCCGAACGTTTCCCCAACTCCCTTGGCAAGTGCTTCTCCTTCCGCCTCACCCAGTGGTGAACTGACTATCGACGAACCGTCTGATGGTGACACCGTCGATGATGCTTTGATAAATGTAACGGGAAAGGCACCATCAAATGCCGCCAAAATCATTGTTGATGATTACACGCTCACAGCATTTACCACCGGAGATGAGACCTGGACGTATCGCATGTCTGACGACTTTGACAATCGACCGCTAGGTGAAAAAGTAATCGAAGTCGAAGCATATGATGCTTCTAATACTTTAATCGCCTCTACTGAGATTGTTATCACGATTGAAGAGGCCGAAGAAGAACTCGAATCGAAAGATGAAAATGAATCAGGGGAAGATGAAGAGACTGCGGAGGCGGAATTCACTCCAACAGCGACTCCAAGTGGAAACGCCACACCAACGCCAAACTGGCCAGAGGAGCGAGGTGACTTTTTGCCGCCGGTACCAGCAGATGATCAGGGCGGCCCGACCATCTGATTATGCCTGGAACACGACTGTCATTATGGAGCCGATTCTTTCTGTTGTCGGCGATTTTTTTGATGATCCCGCTTGTGCTCGTGGGCATTTACGGAAAGTTAAGTATCTATGATCCGATTTCGGTTCCAGAAAAACCGATTGCCATAGTCTTTGGCGCGGCGGCGTGGGGGCGAGAGCCCTCTTCAATATATGCCGATCGTTTGCAGCAGGCAGCAGAACTTTTCTTTGCAGGCAAGGTGCAGGCGATACTCGTATCCGGCGATAATTCCGAACTGTATTATAATGAGCCGGTTGTCGGCAAAACCTTTCTTGTTGAAGAAATCGGTGTGCCGGCGCAGCATGTACACCTTGATTATGCCGGCTTTAGAACGTTTGATACTTGCGCGCGTGCAAAACAGATCTTTCAGATCGATGCGGCGATACTTGTCACGCAAACCTTTCATTTACCAAGAGCGATCTTTTATTGCCGAACTTCTGGCATAGATGCCGTGGGCGTTGGCGCTGATAAGCGCACATATCGGGGGATCGTGCGTTATGTTTTGCGTGAACAAGCGGCACGCTGGACCGCTTTTTGGGAGGCAACCATCTTCCGTCATCCTCCGACGGTATTGGGCCCACCGGCACCGATTTCGTCTTTTTCAGATACTTCCGTACAATAAAATCCATGTTTTTTCAGCTCCACACTACCGATGGCAATGCCCGACGCGGGCAAATCACCACAGCTCGCGGCAACATTCAAACCCCGGCCTTTATGCCCATCGCCACGCAAGGGGCGATCAAGGCTGGCATCACGCCAGATGACCTTCGTAGTATGGGGGCAGAGATGGTACTCGCTAATACGTTCCATCTGCATTTGCGACCGGGTGAAACTGTTGTCGAGGCGTTTGGCGGTATCCAAAAATTCAGTGGTTGGAAAGGCCCCATGTTGACTGATTCGGGCGGGTTTCAGGTGTTTTCGCTCGCGAAGATCCGCAAGATCACCAACGCAGGAGTCGAGTTTCAATCGCCACTGAACGGTGACAAAGTCTTTTTTACACCCGAAAAAGTGATGCAGATCGAGCACGCTTTGGGTGCCGATATTATCATGGCATTCGACGAATGCCCGCCGTACCCTGCCGAAAAGGTCGGGGTCGAAGCAGCAGTACAGCGCACGACTGCGTGGGCAAAAAAATGCACGATAGAACACAAAAAACTTCTCGAGAAGTCTGGCAAGCAGCAATATCTCTTCGGTATTGTGCAAGGCGGAATCCACTCTGACCTGCGCCGCCGCTCAGCCGAAGAACTGCTCGCTTTCGACTTTCCTGGCATGGCGATTGGTGGCTTGTCTGTGGGTGAACCGAACGAGCATATGTATGATATCTGTGAATTTTTAAATCCCATTCTCCCTACCGAAAAACCACGCTATTTGATGGGGGTCGGCACGCCGCGTGATCTGCTAGAGGCGGTGCAACGCGGTATCGATATGTTTGACTGTGTGCTGCCCACGCGCAACGGTCGGCATGGGAAAGCATTTACCAGCGAGGGTGACATCAATATTATCGGCGCAAAATATCAGCTTGATCAAAATCCGCTCGACCCAAATTGTGATTGCATGGTCTGTCAGCAATTTACCCGTGGCTACTTGCGTCACATCATGAAGGGAGGGGAAATACTGGGAATGCGCTTGCTGACACATCATAACTTGTATTTTTATCAGCATTTGATGCGCGATATCCGCACGGCGATTGAGGTAGGCCGGTTCGCGCTTTTTAAAAAAGAATTTCTTGCTCAATACCAATCTATGGATAGTTGAAAATCCTCACGAACCTGCTACAATATCTCTAGTTTTTCTCATAACATGCAGCTGTTTTCTACATTTCGTACAGCAAAAGATCGGCTGACAAAAATAGGAAAGCATGAACCGCTTAGCTTTTTTTCCATCGTCCTCATCATAGCTTTGGATATTTTTGTGCTAGTAAATCTCTTTCAAGGGCTGGCATTGCAAAGTAGTCAATTGCGACAACCGAATGAGGTGATTCCTTATGAATGCACAAATCTGATCCGCATTGATGATGAGAATCGTACACGATTTCAGTATGAAGCCGACTTGGTAACTGCCGTACTTGATCGGTCACGGAATTATTATGCAGATGGGCAATACAAATACGGGAGTGATTTTATCAATGAGTCGCGCAATAAAGCTATCGACACGGCATGCCGCGCGATCTTTGACGCCGCAACAGCCCTGAAAGATGATTCTGCTGTCGCGAACCTCGATCTTCAACTTTCAGGCAAGCAGACGAATTTGCGCTCTTTAGAAAATACAATAAGGCAACGTGAGCAAGATTACGATACCATGCTACTCGAGCGCATTGCCGGTCAAGAAGCCAATGAATCAATCATCACCGGTCGCGCGGATGATGTGCGCTCTGAAATCGATGGATTGGAAGCGCAAAAGGACAATACCGAAGCAAGCATAGCTGCCATACAAGCAGAAATTATTGCTACAAATGTCGCCCAATCCCTGATTGCAGCTGTCGATAACAATCGCCAAACTATTGAAGACCTCGATGATTCGTTGCGTTTTTGGTATCCACTCAAAAAATTCACCTTTGAGTTCCTCTTTCTCGTGCCGCTGCTTATCTTTTTCTTCTGGCTGCACCGCCGTAGTGTCGCCAAAAAAAATGAGCTACTGGTTTTGGTATCCGCCCATTTGCTCGTTGTGGTGATGATTCCCGTCATCATCCGAATCTTCAATCTACTTCTCAATATCCTCCCTTTTCACTTTTTGGCAGACATTTTTCATCTTCTGGAGGAACTCGGTCTCGTTACGTTATGGAATTATCTCCTTATCTTTATCGCTATCGGTATAACGATCGGCCTCATCTATTTCGTGCAGAAGAAGCTCTTCAACCGTGAGCGACTGTACCTGAAACGAATATCACAGAAGCAATGTACCAGCTGTGGAACACGGCTCGATGCGGAGCACAGATACTGTTATAAGTGTGGTGCTCAGCAGTTGGTAGAATGCGCAAAATGTCACCAACTAACCTTCGCTGAAGGATTGCACTGCACCCACTGTGGGACTGATGCATTCAGGAGTACGAAGGAACAATGAGTAGAACGGAAGCCTTTGTCTTTGATTTCGACTCCACTCTCGTTACCGTCGAGTCATTCGATGAACTCCTTGGTATTGCACTCGAAGAACGCATCGATAAAGCCGTGATCTACGCTAATATCGAGGCTATCACCGAGGCCGGGATGAATGGCGAGATCGACCTTTTAGAATCACTTACCAAACGGCTGCAATTGGTAGAAATCACACAATCACACATTGACGCGGCAATCGAGCTTCTTAAGCAAGCAATTACTCCTGGTATGGCAGATGTTGTTTCGCATCTCAAATCTTTGAATCATAACATATGCATCATGTCTGGGGGGTTTACCGAGATGATACTGCCGGTTGCACAAATGCTCGATATTTCACCGGAGAATATTTTTGCCAATCAATTTTGTAAGTCTGACGGAATCGTTACCGGCATCGATTTTGAGAATCCGCTCTCGCGCAGCAGCGGCAAGGCGGAAATCATTGTTCATTTGAAATCCGCATTGGATACCAAGGTTACTTGTATCGGTGATGGCATGAGTGATGCGATTCCTTACCTAAAAGGTGTCGCCGACGAATTCTGGGGTTTTTTCCAAAACAAAGACCGCCCCTCTGTGCGCGAAAAAGCGCCGCACAGTTTTGATTCAAGTACAGAGCTTTTGAGTTATGTGCGGCGCACGAGTAACATCGATAAATGAGTTTTATGAATGGTAAATTTATGTTATAATAAAATAATTAAAGCCGAACATGAAACACACAGTTCTTTTATACACACTTGTATTTGGCTTTTTCTTCATTACTGCTGATGCAATGCACGCCCAATCCCCCTGCCACGTCGTCGACCCCGGCGAACAGGTACCACCAGGCTACGCCTCCCCCAGCTTTGTTTCTCTAACAACCCCATAACCAAAGCCGACTGGTTCTAGCTCCATTGGGAAAAATTTTTCGATTCGTATATGTAGGAGCTTGGTATAAGAAATAATTGCTACAGCCGAGCATTCTCGAGCAGATTCTCAATATCTGCCATCGAGTGCACCGGAAAGTTGCCGATGCGGATCTGCTCGGCTTTTTTACCACCATAGCCTTTGCCGACTTCAATACCTACTGCGCTTAATCTTTCGTGCAGGGCGGCAAGTTCTTCCGCTTCTCCATCGATAACGATTACACTTTCGCTGCGGCCTTCTGGGATGGCGATTTTCAGCGTTGGATGATCCGCGAAAAAAGAATAAATCTTTGCTGCTTTCTCTTGGGTTTTTGCATACAAATCCTCTAGCGTGCCAAAATCCTCTCTTAATTGTCGGGAGATAAAACCGAGCCCTCCAATGTTCAATGTGTTCGGGGTGGTCGGTGTCTGAAACTTGCCGTCCATCTTTTTTTCTAAATCAGTCAGGCGATGATGGCAGCCGACATCTTCCCCAGCTTCTTGCATGTTCTTTGCCTTTGTCCAAACTCGCGGGCCGACGATCAACATCCCCAAACCAGCCGGCAAACCAAAGGCTTTTTGCACGCTAAAGAACCAGGCATCCGCTTGCGCGAAATCATATGCTATCGCGCCCATCGAACTTGTTACGTCTACTCCAAGCAACACTTTCGGAAAGCATTCACGGATGGTTTTAATCTCTGCCGGCGAGTAGGCGATACCAGTCGAAGTCTCATTGGCGGTGATCGCCAAAAATTCAGTACTGGCGTCGGGTGTGATTTCGTCCAAACTTACTCGGGTCTTGCCATCGTCATGGCTGATCTTTTGCACCGTCTTCTGCGCTTTTTGCGATGTTTTTGTCCACACATTGCCAAAGTTCCCGTTCGAAACATGACAGACTTTTTCATCCACCGCGCTGCGCGTCAAAATCTCCATCCCCTCGGTGGCGGAATAGGTGTAGAACACGCGATAATCATCTGGAATGCAAAAAAACTCGCGAAAGGCAGTCAGCGAATCTTCCGACAACTTACTGAATTCTTTGCTGCGATGCGAAATCTCGCCGATGCCGCTTTGAATCTGCTCGCACAAAAAATCGGCAGCGCCATGGTAGAGCTTGGCGGGCCCGACGGTAAAATTGGTTACGAAATCAGTCGGCATTTGAAGACAGGAGAAAGAGAAAGGATTTTTTCGTACAACTCGAGGTCGATTTGCGCTTCAGCGTCGATTACTGCCACGCCAAGCCCATCGCGCGTTTTTAATATTTGCGTAGTGATGTTGATACCGGCGGCCGAAAAGATATCGTTAATACCCGCCATCACACCCGGCTCGTTTTTGTGGATGATGGCGAGGCGTGTTTGACTCGCTTTAAGTGGCCCGGCATTGATTTCGGGAAAATTGAGCGCCATCGAAGAATCTGCACTCAGTACAAAATCACGTAATTTGCCGGAGACCTCATCACCCAAAGCCGCCTGTGATTCTTCGGTCGCACCGCCGATGTGTGGTGTTAGAATCACATTCGACATGTTCTGTAATTCCGAAGCAAAAGGCTCCGCTTTCGATTTTGGCTCGACCGGAAACACATCGAGCGCGGCGCCTTTTAACTGCCCAGACTCAAGCGCGATTTTTAAATCCTCAATATTCACAACGCTGCCGCGCGAAAAATTTATTACATAACTTCCGCTTTTCACCTTGGCGAGTGTTGTTTTATTGATCATATCTTTTGTTGCCGGAATACCAGGTACATGCAGCGAAATCACATCCGCTTTGCTGAGCAACTCATCAAACGTCACTTGTTGGGCGTTGCCCAGCGGGAGGATCGGTCGCACATCGCTGTACACCACCTTCATTCCCATGGCCTCTGCCATTACCGAAATCTGCGTGGCGATGTTGCCGTAGCCTACCAATCCCAATGTTTTGCTACGCACTTCGTGGCAATTCGTTGCCGCTTTTGGCCAGTTGCCGCCGTGCATCTCCATCGATTTCTGCGGAATCTGGCGCATCAGTCCAAAAATTGCACCAATTACCAGTTCCGCCACGGCACGAGTGCTGCTGAATGGCCCATTAAAAACGGGAATGCCTTGCTCTGCCGCCGCTGCCAAGTCGATATTGTTGACGCCAATACCGTAGCGCCCAATGCACAAAAGCTCTTTCGCTTCTGCCAATACTTCTCGCGTAAGCTTGGTTTTACTGCGGATTCCTACCACATGTGCATCGGCCAGTTCTTTCTTCAGCTCATCTTCGGGCAATGAATCTGGAAATAAGTGCACGTTTTTAAATCCGGCCTTTTCAAAAACATCAATACCAACTGGATGAACGCCATCAAGCAGGCAGACTTTAATATTTTCGGAGGAATGCATTGCGCGTAAAAAATAAGATTCCGGAAGATTTTCGCCATATTCTTTTGGTAAGTCCAGCCTTTTTCTTGTTTCCGGTTCGTCAACAAAAGATTTGTACAATTTTGGCTGCACAGCAATAAGTTTTGTGCCACAATCTTAGCAGCATTTTTTCTGTGCCTGTGCCCGATTCCGATACTATTGCCGACTTCATCTTCGAACTTTCTGTGCTGAAGCGATTACCGCGTTCGGGCAGTTTTATTGCCGGCGTCACTAATCCCGATACGGTGGGCGAACATGTTTTTCGCGCAGCAGAAGTCGCCTTTATTCTTGCCGAGCTCGAAGGCGCGAATGGCGAACGCGCGGCATTCCTCACGCTGATCCACGACAATGGCGAAACGCGGGTAAACGACCATCATCGGATCATGAACCGCTATTTCGATGCGGGAGACGCGGAGGCGCGCGCCTTTACAGATCAAACGACGCGCTTGCCAGAAAAGATCGGGAGTAAATTCCGCTGCGCTTTTGCGGAGTTTGAGGCGCGCGAAACAATCGAAGCAAAGTGTGCGAAAGATGCCGACCTGCTCGAGCTGGCCTTTCAGTGCAAAGAATTCGTAGAGCGCGGCTATGCGGGCAAACAAGCGTGGCTCGATGCAATCGAACAAGAGTTTCTTACCGAATCGGCAAAAGAGATTTTCGCTTCGCTTAGCAAAAAATCTGCCGATGATTGGTGGCGTGGGCTGCGAATCAACACGGAAGAGTTTGAGAGAAGGCGAAAAGAATCGTGAACCAATATTCTTAAAAACGCGAAGTAAAACGGACCATAAGGGATTGTGACTCGGGATGGGTTCCTCCCCTGAAATAGGGGAGGCTGGGTGGAGTCGGATTACTTGTTTCAACCCCCTCCATCTCCCCTATCTTAGGAGGAGAGTAATCGCCTTGCAGTGATTCGTCTTCTACGAAAAAAGTATATCCCGACTATCCGAGATTCTTCGCAACGACGTCCCGAGCACTCGGAACGGTTTCACTTCCCGAAAAATTATTGTACATTCGGCTTACGCTTTTTCATGGTGATGCTCATCGACACCCACTGCCACCTCGATATTCCACACTTCGCCGATGATTTAAGTGAAGTCATCGCGCGGGCAAAGCAGTACGGCGTAGAGCGGATGATCAGCATCGGTTGTCGTTTACTAGCGGCGCGACGCGCGATTGAAATCTCGGATGAATATGCTGGCGTATTTGCCGCAGTTGGTATTCATCCCACCGATGTCAATGACGAATTTGCACACGATTTCGCAGAAATCGAAAAACTGGCGGAACATAAAAATGTGGTTGCCATTGGCGAAACGGGTCTCGATTTTTACCGTGAAGAAAATCCATCATCCCAATTACAACACGAGGCCTTTCGCCGTCACATCGATTTGGCAAAAAGGGTGAATAAGCCAGTTGTCATCCATTTGCGTTCGGCGCGGAAAGAGCTCGAGGCGTTTTTAGAAAACGAACACGATTTTCCTTTCGTCATCCATTGCTTTTCTGAAGATATGAAGTTCGCACAAAGGGTCTTCGATTGGGGCGGCATGATTTCCTTCACCGGAATCGTCACTTTTAAGAATGCCGACCATAAATTACTCGAAGTCGCCAAATCTGCTCCTGCAGACCGCATTATGGTCGAGACCGATGCGCCGTTTCTCTCCCCGGTTCCGGAACGGGGTAAGCGTAATGAGCCGGCGTTTACGCGCCACACGGCAGAATGTCTTGCCGAATTGCGGGGTGAAGCATTGCAGAACTTTGCGCGCCAGACGACAGGGAATGCCGAACGGTTTTTTGGATTAGTAACGTCATGATCTGTCTCTGGCTACGGTAATCGCTCAAACAAAATGGCGAACATTTATATGTCGGCCAGTTCCAATATCCCACATGCCCAAGAAAAGTCTCTTTCTGAGGTGTAGAGCAGTCGTTTCAATGGTTTTCCCCGCCCTTCATACAACTCAAAATAACCTCCCGATAACGCAATCCATTGCTTGAGACTTTTTTGCAGATCGGTAGGGTTCTGATCATGTTGCTGTCGTACGAGCAGTTCTAGTGCTGCTATCCAGAGCCAATATGGTTTACAATTCTGATAGTCACCAAGCCTGATCAGATTCATACGCAACGATTCATACCGCTTCGGATACGCCGGATAATTGGTTCTGGGAAGCTCATCTGTATATGCTTTTTTGAAGCGCGCGAGTGAGGCGAGTATCTGCACTTCTTGTTGTTTCGGACAAACTCCAAAAAAAGCTGCCAACAGATTGCCAGCAACGTCCATCTGTGTCATTCCGGTCCAAGCCACGTAATACTTTCCATTCCAGAGAGAGTCTAAGGCTTTGGCAACAGCTTGTGAACGTGCCAGATATGATCTGTCTTCTAACAAATATCCTGTGTCTTTTAGCGCTTGATAGTATAGAGCATTGTGGTAGATAGATGCCCCTTTCTTCTTCAGCGCATCATCCCAAGAGGCGTAGTGGCCTTCTTCCAACAAGCCATCCTTCCGTTTTTTTGTTGCCAGCCATGCCATGGCTCGAACGACATGTTGTTCATAATTTCTTGCGAGTATTTTTTTTCTCTGGGCACGTACTAACCTAGCCAGTGTGATGATGAAGAGTAGATTCGAATCCAGCGCAGGGGCGCTCCCCTTGTCGTTATCGTAGCGAGCCCCGCCACCTGCTGGCAGTCCCAAGTACTTTGCAAGCATGTGTTTTTGTCCGACTCGAAGGGGAATTTGTCCATGCGCTGATTGATGATCAGCCAGTGTCTTCAGCGTGTGAAGTACTGGGTCGTACTGCTTGCGCTTGATAAGCCCCCAGCTTGCATAGAGTGCATCTCTTGCCCACAATGCGTCAAAATGAGTGCTCCCAGCATGGATACCATCTTTTTGGCAATTCATTAATATTACTTCGTAAGGTTTTCTGGGGATCATTTGGTCATTCCAATAGCAGCTTCTGAGAGTATCAATGAAAAAACTGCTCCTCGCAAGGTTGCGTACTGTCACTTGCGGCCGAACCTGCACATGCGACGCCTGGGAGATTGTTGCAAAGTTTGCACCGCCTGACCGCATCATGGTCTAGACCAACGGACAGTTCCTTGCTCCGATGACTGAGCGCGGCAAGCGCAATGAGCTAGCGTTTAGGCGCCACACGGCAGAATATCTTGCCGAACTTCGTAGTGAGAACTTCGATGATTTTGCGCGGTAAACGACGCAAAATGCGGAGCGATTCTTTGGATTATAAACTTACGTATTTGCCGCTTCTGCTTCTTTTTCTTTCGCTTCGATCATCTTCTTGATGCGCATTACCGAAACGAGCGAATCTCTGGCTGATTCGGCGAGTTTCATGGTGATAAAACGTACCGTATCTTTTAAATCGGGAATCATACGGTATTCGAGGGTATTCACGCGGCGGCGTGTCTTTTCAATCTCATCCGCGAGTGATTCGGCTGCTTTTTCGAGTTCCGCAAGTTTGAGTAATTTCGGGAAAATTTTCTGCAATTTTTGCAACGCGGCTTCGAGCGCGGCAGAGGTTCCTACCGTGGTAAACCCCACGACTTTCCCGCTAAATTCCGCTTCAAACTGAGGAATATGCACACTCATCACGTTTTTGGTCGTTACGTTCAAATCCAATTTTGCCGTGCTGGCGAGCAGCGCGGTTTCAATCGCCGAAGGACTCATTACCGCACCGGCGCGCAGAAACAAACCGAACATCTCACCGATATCGGCTTCTACTTCTTCACGCAGGCTTTTTACACTGCGGATCAATTCCATAAATTGTTTCATCAGCCCGTCGCGTTTATCTTTTAAGAGCTTGTGTCCCCGTTGGGCAGTCTTCACGCGTTTGCGCAGCGACAGTAGGTTTACGCGCGTAGGGTTTACTTTGAGAATCGCCATAGAATCTGAGCGAAAATATCGAGCGTTATTCTTCCAGAAGATGGGCTATTTGGCAATAAGGAATCGTGATAATTTTGACAGCGGCGCTTTTTTCTGAAAAACTCACCGTAAGTTTGTCGAATAAGAAACTCTTATGGTAAAAAATCTTGTCATCGTCGAATCGCCGACCAAAGCGAAAATGCTCAGTAAATTCCTCGGCAGCGACTATGTCGTCGAAAGTTCATTCGGGCATATTCGCGATTTGCCCAATAAAAAAGCAGAGCTGCCACCAAAGGATCAGAAATTACCCTACGCCTCGCTCGCAATCGATATCGATAACGATTTTGCGCCACTCTACGTGATTCCACCGAAGTCAAAACCGCACGTCGCGAAACTGCGAAAACAGATAGGCCCGAATACGAAAATCTGGCTCGCAAGCGATGAAGACCGCGAAGGGGAAGCCATTGCCTGGCATTTGGTGGAAGTGCTGAAACCGAAAAAATCGAACGATGTTAAACGCATCGTTTTTCACGAAATAACCAAAGACGCGATCCTCGACGCGGTCAAGCATCCTCGCACGGTAGATGTTGACTTGGTACAGGCACAGCAGGCACGCCGGATTCTCGATCGCCTGGTGGGTTACAAACTATCGCCACTTTTATGGAAGAAGATCCGCTTCGGGCTTTCTGCCGGGCGCGTGCAATCTGTCGCTGTTAAACTGATCGTCGATCGCGAGCGGGAGATCTGTGCTTTTAACCCAGAAGAATATTGGACGCTTGTCGCCGATCTCGAAAAAGATAAACGTCTGTTCACCGCCGACTTTCAAAAATTAGAGGGCAAGAAATTCGTGCCAAAAAACGCTGAAGAAGCCGAGGCTATTTACTCCGCCTGCAAAGGCCAACCATTTGTAGTGGATACGGTCGAAGAAAAAGAGGTCAAACGTCGACCATCACCGCCATTCACTACTTCCACACTGCAGCAAGAGGCCGCGCGCAAGCTCGGCTTCTCGGTAAAAAAGACGATGACTTTGGCGCAAAAACTTTACGAAGGTGTCGAAATGGGTGGTGGCGAAGCCGGAGGACTTATTACATACATGCGTACTGACTCGGTGAATCTTGCCGAGCGCGCGCTGAAGGATGCGGAAAGAGTCATCACCGATCGATACGGCAAAAACTATGCATCGCGCCGGGTTTTTAGCAAAAAGCAAAAAGGCGCGCAAGAAGCGCACGAAGCAATCCGCCCGACCGAACTGAGTCGTACCCCAGACGACATCAATGCTTGGCCTAAAACCCGCCTCGACCCAGATGCCCGCAAACTCTATGAGCTGATTTGGAAGCGCACGCTTGCCAGCCAGATGACCGATGCTGCGATCATGCAGACGGGCGTCGATTTCCTCGTCACAGGCAAAAGCGGTGCCAAGAAAAAGCACACCTTTCGTTCGACGGGTCAGCGCATCAAGTTCCCTGGTTTTCTCAAAGTCTATTCCGAGGGGCGCGACGATGATGTGGATGAAAATGAAGAGGCGATTCTCCCTGATCTTAAGGTCGGCGAGTCGCTTGATGCAAAGAGGCTCGAGAAAAAGCAACACTTTACCAAGCCGCCTGCCCGCTATACCGAAGCGAGTTTGGTGAAAAAAATGGAAGCCGAAGGCATTGGCCGCCCAAGTACCTATGCGCCAACGATCACCACAGTGATGACCCGCGGTTATGTTGAGAAAGAAGGCCGCCAACTGAGACCGACCGATGTGGCTTTTGTGGTTACCGACCTGCTCATCGACCACTTTAAAAACATCGTCGATCTTAAATTCACCGCGCAAATGGAGGAGAAACTCGACGAGATTGCCGAACAGAAAGTAAACTGGATTAAATTCCTGAAAGATTTTTATAAGCCATTTAGCGCAGAAATAGAAGCTGGTGAGGGGATAAGTCGCGCCGAGGCGACAAAAGCCCGCGAGCTTGGTAAAGACCCCAAAACCGGATTGCCGATCTTCGCAAAACTCGGTAAATACGGGCCAATGCTGCAGATGGGTGCAACCGAAAGTGAGAAAAAACCGCTCTTTGCGCCGGTCCTCAAAAATCAGTCTATCGAGACGATCACGCTGGCAGACGCATTACAAAACTTCAAACTGCCGCGTACACTTGGCAAAAACAAAGCCGGTGATGCTGTTGTGGTGAGCGTGGGTCGATTCGGACCATACGCCAAAGCGGGTAGTACCTTTGTGTCGATTGAAGAAGACGACCTCTTTACCATCGACCTGGCAACAGCGATTGTCAAGGTCAACGAGAAGAAGGAGCAGAAGAAAAACAGCACCATTAAAGACTTTTCTGAAGCGGGCATCCGCGTGCTCGATGGGCGCTTTGGTCCGTACGTGACGGATGGTAAGAAAAACGCCAAGATACCTAAGGACACCGAGCCGAAAAAGTTGACGCTGGCAGACTGCAAAAAACTGATTGCCGATGCACCAGTAAAGAAGTTTCGGCGGAAGAGTTGATTTTTTTGTTATGCCATTTTGCATCACCCCTGCCTGCCGTGAGCTTGTCGAATGGTCTCGAGTGTGCTTTTCGAAGGGGGAACAGGGGTCTCACATTGTGTTGAAAAATCTCTTCGAACCTGAAGCTTTTTGTGATTTGAAAATGTCGAAATGGCTCAGAAAATAAACATTGGAATTTTGTCCCTGGTACAGTTTCTCGTTAGAGGACTCTTCCGTTTATGCATTGAACGTCACAGACCCTGATCGGCGGAGTCTGTGACGGTGAATTAACGGAGTTACTAAATCGCTCCCCCCTCCAACTCGTCTGTTTAGAGGGACAGGCCGCGCCGTCAAGCCCACACTAATTGCGAATTGCTGATTGCTATTCATTCCCGCTATACTGCCAGCGCTCATCTCCACAAAATGGACGCGCACTTGACTTCGCTCTTTATCGGCCGCTTTCAGCCCTTTCATCTAGGGCATCTGGATGCCATTCGGCAGATCTTCGCCGAGGGCAAGACCAAGCTACTCATTATCGGTGTCGGTTCGGCAGAAGAAAACTACACGCCCGAAAATCCATTTACAGCCGGAGAGCGCTTCGAGATGATCTACGACAGCTTGCTCGAAGCCGATATTCCTCCCGCTTCATTCAATATTTGCCCAATCCGCAACATCCATCATTACGGTTTGTGGCCGCATCATAACAAACTTCTTTTGCCGCCGTTTACCCGTGTCTATTCTGGTTCGCCGTTGGTAAAGATGCTTTTTGGTGACAATACTAATCTCGAAGTCTGTACTTTGCAGGATAATACCGACATTACTGCAACGCAGGTGCGGCAACAGATCAAAAGCGATGCAGTAATGACCGATGTGCTGCCAGCAGCAGTAATCCGACTCCTCCACAAGTTTAACGCCACAGAGCGCATCGGCAATATCGACCATACTCAAATCGGATCATGAAGCAGATAGATTTTACAAAAGCGAATTTTACCGAAATCATCAATTGGCTGCAGAAGGGGAATGTCGCAGTAACGCCGACCGATACGATCCCTGGTTTTGCTGCGGATGCAGAAGATACTTCTGCACTCCAGAAAATTGCCGATTTAAAGCAACGCCCCACAACAAAACCCTTCTTGCTACTAGTGCCAGACTTTTTAGCGGCAGAAAAACTCTGCCATTTTAGCTCAGTGGCGCGCCGGCTAGTGAAAGCCTTTTGGCCTGGTGGTCTCACGCTCCTTTTACCGCGAAAATACGGGATTCTGCCGAAGTTTTTTCCGCAAGAATATAAACTGGCAGTACGCGTTCCTGGCGATCCACAACTTATCAAATTCCTCTTTACCTTTGGCAAGCCACTTGTTTCGACGAGCGTAAACCTCGCAGGAAAGCGGTCAATCACCGATGCTGCCACTATTGCTGACCATTTAAAAAACACAGATGTACTTATCGCAGAAAGCAAAAACGAGCAAGACCTACAACCAAGTACGATTGTTGAGATCGACGAGAACACCGTTATCATCCTGCGCGAAGGTTGTATATTGGAACACGAAATTAAACGTTTGCAAGATAATTTTTCTGAGTGACATAATCAGTCAGTATTTGTTTTAGGTAAGTCATATCAAGTGATTTTTGAACACAAAAACAGAACAATATGTCAAATGTGCAAAGTAAAATCATTGACCTAATGAAACGCTTCTTTTATGCTAACAGATGATGTTTTCGGTGTTTTTGAATATCTTTTGTATTCAATAAATCGATTTTCCCCCCGCTCCTTAAAATATTCGTCGCCACTTATGATAACAGCGCACTCCCCGGTTCTTCTTACAGAGGTTCTGGAAGCGCTTCAGCTCACTTCTGGAACCACCGTGATCGATGCCACATTGGGCTTGGGTGGGCACGCTCGCTGCATGCTCGAGCGCATAGAATCATCCGGCAGACTCTTTGGCTTTGACTGGGATGAAAGAAATCGCGCAATCGCCGCAGAGAATCTGCAAGAGTTTCCACAATTCACCATTATTCCCGCTAGCTTTGCCCATATGCAAACCGAATGCAGTAAGCGAGGTATTGAACAAGTCGATGCAGTAATGATGGATTTAGGCATATCTTCTCCTCATCTGGATGATGCCGAGCGCGGCTTTTCATACCGCCTTGATGGCCCACTTGATATGCGCATGGATAGTGCACAACCCGAATCCGCAGCCGACCTCATCAACTTCCTTACTGAGCAAGGGTTAACCGATATTTTCCGCAAGCTTGGTGAAGAGCCGTTTTCTCGCCCACTCGCGCAGGCAATCATCGAGCAGCGCAAACAAGCGCCATTCTCAACAACTTCTGACCTCTACGACGTTATCGAGCGCGTCTGTTATCGTAATCCGAAAAAGACCGCTTCACGAATTTTTCAGGCCTTGCGTATTGCCGTCAACCACGAGCTCGATGAGCTTGAATCCGCACTTCCACAAGCTGCCCAGCTGCTTTCTTCTGGAGGTCGGCTCGCAATCATCACTTTTCATTCGCTCGAAGACCGCATCGTAAAGAATTTTTTCCGTGATTTAGAACGATCTTCAAAAGGCAAAACATCGTCTTGGCGACGGATCAACAAAAAAGTCATCATCCCGACAGATGAAGAAATGACAATAAACCCACGTTCACGCAGCGCAAAACTCCGCATTCTCGAACGAATCTCCAATTCCTAATTCTCCCTTTCGTGCCCGAACTTCAACTAGCACCCTCGGCAACCACTGAACCCCCTTCAAATAAACGTCCGTTATCGGAACGTATCGAACTGGGGGTCGGAGCCTTTCTCTTTATCACCGTCACGATTATCTGTCTTTTATCCCTTCTGTTTTTGTCGCACAGTAATCGTGTTGCCACAAAAGGGTATGAGCTAAAAATGCTGCAGGCGAAGCGTGCCGAGTTGCTACGTAGCAATGAGGTGCTATCGATGCAAATCGCTGACCTGCAGGCGCTAGATGCTTTAGAAAACGACGCGACTATCAAGCTGATGGTAAAAATCGATCAGCCGCAATATATCCGTACCGATACGGCGGTAGCGCAAGTAGAAGGCGGACAGTCAGGAATCTAAATAGCAAACTGCCAACAGCAAGTAGTGAACAGGAGAACCACGACCTACGTTACCTGCCCAGGGTCTGTTTTTGGTGTAGAAGCAGAGTCTAAAAACTCGTCAGCAATCACACTGATTCTTCAATACTTGATGGAGTAGCAGGTGTCCCATTCATAACAAATCCGAACACCTGCCCTTGCTTTTTATGGTAGGGCACATTGCAGCGAACCCAGTAGTCGCAAGATTGTAGGGGCACACTATTTTGTGCTCAGCTATTGAATCTGATGAATATCCCAACTGATGGGGTTGCCGAGTAAGGCAGAATCGAGCAACTTATTGGTGTCGATGTTTTGCGAAAATCCCCACATTACGCCACTGCGGATATTCACATCTACATGAAGATGCTTTTTGACGAGGGCAGTTTTTTCTTCGCCAACAATATCGTCTTTTTCCATGGCGAGCAGAACCAGTTCGACAGCTGGCTTTTCGAATGGAACGAGCTCCTTCTCTTCCGCTCGAAACCATCTATTACCAATGCGCACGAGCGCAATCTCTTTGTTGTCATTAAAAAACTCTCCGGAGTTTAGCAGCCGCGTAGCAAGTGCTTCCAAATCTCCTGAGGTGGCGATTCCCCAGTATTCACTGCGTTGCAGGGTTACCTCCGGATTTTCCAGTGCACTGCGCACTGCCCACTCGATTGTCCTTTCGGCGTTGTCGGTGATTTTGGTAGAGACGAATATCTCAAGCGGAAAGGCGGAATGAGTCGAGATATCAATTGCATCCGTCAAAGTCTCTGCAGTCGATTGCACTTCTGCCGAACCTTGCTCCTTCGCAAAAAAAGTATGTAGTGACTCAAATATTTTAATGCCTTCGGGAACACGCTCAGGGTGCGGCATCATCGCCATTACATTCCCGTGCGGATTGCAAACGGCAGCCAGGTTTGCGAGCGAGCCATTAGGGTTTACTGGAAAGTGCTCATCGACACTTCCGCTTGCATCACAATAGGTCATGACATTTTGCCCAGCTGCAAGAATCTGCTCGAGCACGCTTTCTTCTGCAATAAACCGCCCCTCTCCGTGCGCAATGGGTAAGCGGAGTACGCCGTCATAATTCGTCCACGCGCAGGGTTTTCCAGTCGGCTTTGCATGGATAAACTCATGAAAGTACCCGGAACCGAGGATTTCGCCGTCTTTCTGGCGACGATTACGTGCTAAAGCCATTTCGGTCTTTCCAGAACGAAGCCCCGGTACAAGCCCGGTTTCAACCAGCACTTGTGCGCCATTACAAATTCCCAAAATCGGCTTTCCCACTTCTGCCATGCGTTGTAATGTTGTGCGGATGGGGCTTGAGGCCGCGATTACGCCACTGCGCCCGCGGTCTTCATACGAAAAACCTCCAGGAATCACCAAGCCATCACTGGCAAATATTTCTTCCGGGCTTTCGTTCCAACGAAATATCTTCGATGCAAATCCGGCAGCACGGATCATGCGCGCGGTTTCGACTTCGCAATTGGTACCAGGGAAGACAAGAACATTGATATGCTTCATGTACTTATTTTTGCACGGAATGGGGGCAGATTCCAGTTTTCTTTTTGAGGGGGAAACGGCAAGCCAGAAGTGTCCTGTTAGATTTCTTCCTAAATCAAAACCCAAATTGCATCATTCCTGCGAAAAGCGTGACTTTTAGTGAAAGCAGGAGTTTTGTTGGAAGTGGCAGAATTCATATAAGAAACCTCCGCTTCAAAGACCTCTGTTTCCCCTCTGTGGCCACATCTACAACAGGGGTGACGCAGAATGGGGTAGCTCTTAAAAGTATGCAAGCGGATTCTTTTTCGCGCCATTGACCATGACTTCAAAGTGCAGGTGGATACCGGTACGTCCGTATACTCTACCCGTATTGCCCATGTAGCCGATGGGCGCACCTCGGCCGACTTCGTCGCCGACAGAAACATAAATCTCTTTTAAATGCGCGTAAAGCGTTTTCATGCCGTTGCCATGGTCAATAACGACCACATTCCCATATCCGCCATTCCAGCCACTGGCAGCCCGCTCGACAGTACCACCATCTGCTGACCAAACGGTCGATCCGCCATTGCGGGCAATATCTACCGCATAGTGGCCATAGTGATAATACTGAGTATATTTTCCCTGAGTTGGAAAGAGGAGGCGCCCAAACGTCTCGGCACCACTTGGTGCGCCTGCACCAGATACAAATGCGCTTGCGCCTCTCGAGCCTCCGCCAGTTGCGACTACGGGTTTAGGCGGTGTCTTTTTTGCACCAGGGATGATTAATTCCATGCCTTCAGCCAAGACTCCTGCCTCTGTCAATTGATTTTGGGTAAGGATTTTCTCGATATCGACTTTGTGTTTTTTCCCGATCGATGCTAGGGTCTCCCCTTTTGCCACGACGTGCACCAAGCCATCTGCTGCGGGAATCGTTAAGACCGCACCCTGCTTAAGCCGTTTGGGATTCAAAAACCCATTATTTTGCAGAATTGTATTTTCTGACACGCCAAATTTAAGGGCAATCTCCGAGATCGTATCGTTCGGTTCCACAATATATTCCACCGTTCCCCCAACATCGCTGCGGTCGCCGACTTCTGTCCACATCTCCGGTTTCAACAAAAAGCCGTCTTCGACAAAAACCATATCTTCAATCGGGCTATTGATAACCTCGTCATACGAGGCGGTATAACCGACACCAGAAACGGCAAAGCGCGGTACAATCGAAAAGAAAAACAAGCCGAGGGTGGCAATCGAGAGCACTCTCCAAAAAAAGATCTGCTCGATCGAGCGGACACTCTCATGAAAAAAGACACTTTTTCGTGCGAGCACTGTGCGAGCATGTCGCTCGGTGCGAAGTCTCCTGATCTTGCGTAAATGCAGATACTTGGGGATGAATTTCATTCAGTGGGAAACGAAGAACCTCTCCTAACGGCTTCATGCGGATATTCTTCTGGCAATTGTATTGTAACTTTTGCAAAAGGTCAACCCCCGACACAAGCAAAAATCTATATAGTTTTTTTCGGGATTCTGCGTAATACTGCAAAGCGTTTTCCTTAAAAAATAATGCGACGCGCATTCCGGCTTTTGGCAGCCACCATCGGACTCTTTGGCCTCCAATCACTTGCTTTGGCAGCAATTGATGAAACCACGCGTGAGGCGGTTGTGCAGATTCGCACAGCAGAAAAGAGTGGCTCTGGGTTTTTCATCAGCAAAAATGGGTATCTGCTCACGAACGACCATGTGGTAAGCGGGGCAAGCACGGTAAAAATCTGCCGTCAGCCCGATATCAAGCGCAACATCATCTGCGACCGCCTGGCGACAGTGATAACGCAAGATGCCGACATCGACATCGCCCTCCTAAAAATCAATGATGTCAGCGCAACTGAGAGTTTTAGCTATCTGCCGCTGGCAACATCAGTCAGCCTTGGGTTAGATGACGATGTGCGACTGCTCGGCTTTCCCGACAGCGGTGGCGATTCCCTCACGGTAACAAGCGGAAAAGTCAGTGGCTGGCTCGACAACGGCAGTCGAATCAAAGTCGATGCCTCGATCAGCTCCGGCTCTTCAGGCGGAGTGATGATCGATGCGAACGAGCAAGCGATAGGGGTAAACGTAGCGGTGATTACCGGAAATTTTGCCAGCAGCGGAGTCGTCATCCCTATCGACCTCGTTAAGACCTGGCTCTTTGGAAGCGGCTACGGTAACCTCGCCTCACTCGGCCAAACAGCTGAAGATTTGGAACACAGTAAAACAGCCCTCGAAGAGTTGCTTCAAGAATATCAGCGATTAGCGCGCGAGCAGAAAGGTGATTATGAAGATGTCATCGACAAATACCAAAAACAGCGCGAAGAACAAGAAGAGCAAATGGAAGGCGTGCGTGAAAGCGTGGAAGACAAGAAGCGCGATTATCGCAGCCAGATCGACAGTTATCTGATCGATGTGCAGGAGCAGTATTCTGAGGCGACCTATGACTCTGAAGTAGTGCGACTCGAGAAAGTGTGGGAAGACTACCTTGAGCGTACAGAAGGCAGTCTTGCGGATGTAACCAAAACGTACGAAGCGAATCTCAATATCATCGATCGCAACGAAGCGGCAGCGCTAGAGAAAGCCGGGATTATCGACTACACACCGCGCATTGCCGAAGCCCATGCCGCTCTTGAGAACGTGAAGCGCGAACTCTCAAAACTCCGTATTGCTTCGGCAAGAAAAAAAGCAAACGCGAAAGCTCAAGAAGATACCGACTCACCAGAAGTCTCACCATCCGATTCAGAAATGCAGGAAGACCTATCACTGCCATTTGAGACAGCAACGGTCGCATACAACAATTTTGGCTCGCCAAAATCTACCACACTCGATGAGAACTGGTCGGTAAAATCCATCGCTTTTAACAAGAACAACCGCGATTTTGCCTTTGTCTTTTACAAATCCTTGCTTCCCGAAGTGCTACGCAACACCTTCCTCTTCGAAGCGACCATTACGAACGCCGATTCCAACGAAGAAATCCGTCCATTAATCGTACGTAAACGCTTGATGATGCTGATGATCGAACCCGGCACAAAAATCATCATCGAACTGCGTGCTCTCAATCGTGATGGAGAAATTCTCGATACGTTGCGGTTTGAAACCTCGACATAGCCTGCTCTGGCTAACCCCCTCAATTCCCCTTGTCAGGTGGAAGGGAGGCACCTACTACTTGATAATCTCGTCGATAATACCGTATTTTTTGGCTTCTTCGGAACTCATAAAGTAATCGCGCTCGGTGTCGTTTTTTACTTTGGTAAGTTTTTGTCCCGTCTTTTTGGCGATCATCTCGTTGAGTAGATCCTTCGTTTTGATGATGTGGCTGGCAGCAATCGCAATATCCGTTGCCTGCCCTTCGGCGCCGCCAAGCGGCTGATGAATCATTACTTCAGAATGCGGTAAAGCATAGCGCTTGCCCTTGGATCCGCAAACCAGCGTGAGCGCACCGCCACTCGCAGCAATACCAATACAAACCGTCGCGACATCTGGCTTAACCACTTGCATGGTGTCAATCATTGCGAGTGTGGATGAAACACTACCACCAGGAGAATTGATATAGAGCGTGATATCTTTTTTCGGATCCTTTTTCTCCAAAAATAGCAGCTGCGCAATCACCGTATTGGCGACGGCATCGTTGATGGCACTACCCAAAAAGATAATGCGGTCTTCGAGCAGGCGCGAGTAAATATCGTAAACGCGCTCACCGGTAGGTGTTTTGTCGATAACTGTTGGAACCATTACATTCTGCGGTGCCGAAGCATGCGCGGCAACGATTGTCGTATTCGCAACAAACTGAGAAGTGATGCCTTGGAACATGGATTTTTAAAAAGTTTTCAGCAACCATTCTGCCATTTTTAGGTAAAAATAGCACGCGAAAATTCTTGCTTTATCGAGATTCGAAATGCAATTTCCTCTTTTCTAAAAAGTGGCTGCAGGGCGTGTTGACGTATTTGATACCTAGCCCCTTGCAACTCCCGCCATCCCCTTCGACAAGCTCAGGGCAGACCAGGTTAAGAGTAATCGCTGTTTATGCTTTCGGGTCAAAAATCTTGCGGATAGTCTTCGCTGCTGAACCTTTTGTTTCCTGCTTTTGCGTAGCGTGCGATGGGCGATAGCGCAGCCGGAAATTCTTGTATGAAGCAAGCGTACCTTCGAGGTCGTTATACGCTTGCGGAACATCAGCCTGTAGCCAGCGTTCGCGGTCGAGTGTCCAATAGATTGTTTTCGCTAATGAATCTTCAAACGTCTTTGGCATTTTCCAACCCATTTCGAAAATCTTGCTGCCATCCAATGCGTAGCGCAAGTCGTGCCCGGGTCGGCTGCCGTGAAAATCGACCATTTCGTAGTGCAGCGGATTCCCGATGATTTTGGCGATAAATTGAGCCATTTCCAGATTATCCACTTCGCGTTCACCGGTAATATGAAAATCTTCACCGATGACTTTGCTGCCGTTTTCCAGTTTATTGATAAGAAAGAGATACGCATCTGCGACATTTCGAGCATGTATGTAAAAACGGCTGCCAGCACGCGTTTTATCGGCATCTGAATGAATGGGCAGAGAGTCACCTGTGAGTGCGGCATTAATCGCCTTAGGAATAAACTTTTCTGGATGCTGGCGTTCGCCAAAAATATTCATGGAACGCGTAATCACTGCCGGAATACAGTAGGTATTGCGGTAGCATTTCACGAGCATTTCTCCGCCACTTTTGGTGGCGCTGTATGGATTGGTCGGGTTGTGGCGATCGTCTTCTTTGTAGCTGATGCCATCTGGCGCAGGGCCGAACACTTCATCGGTCGAGAAGTAGAAAAAGCATTTTAAATCTGGTAGCGTCAGCGCAAAATCGAGCATATGCAAAGTACCGATCACATTCGACATGGCAAACGGTTCGGGATTCTCGATCGAATTATCGACATGACTTTCGGCTCCTAAATGAAAGATATAATCCACTTGGCCGATCTCTTGGCGGATGCCGACGGTCAGCGGGTAACAAAAATCGGCAGTCAGTACTGTGACACGCTTATCATCAAACGCATCGATATCGCGCAGGCGGTCGAACCCGAGGGCGGCATAATTTAATTTATCAAATACCACAATCTCCCAATTGGTATTCTTGAGAAAATGCTCGACGAAATGATGCCCCACAAACCCCGCGCCTCCAGTGATTAAAACTCGCATCTGCTGCTGGCTAAGAAAAGAATGAGTGACAGCCATTTGTTACCTACCTGATTACGCGTGTTATCTTCAAATATTCAACGCAAAAAAGCAAGGTGCGAATAAATAAAATGAGCGTATTAGATTGACATCCTTACATATTATGTAAAATAATAAAATATATTCTCGAAAAAGAACAAGTGCTTACTAAAAGTACTGACATCAGATACTTTCATGAATTAGATGTTTCTGACATTGGCGATTCTGTGTTATTCATCGATGCAGATGGCACATTGGTGGCACATCGTTCGATAGAAGATGTCAGAAAAGAATCAATCGAAAAAATAAGACTCATTCTAAGATGGGGAAATGTAGTTTATTTATGCTCTAACTCTCCTGATATAGAGCGTAATAACAAAAGGGTCTAGACAAGAATAGAGGCAACAAGTAGCCTAAATTTGAATCTATGACTA
>CAZLFD010000021.1:0-24272 GCA_964558715.1 uncultured Candidatus Peribacteria bacterium
AGTTGCTTACTGCCATTCTGGCATTTTTAGCAACTCATTTCTGGTCTAGTCCCGATAACAATTTGCAATTACGAGGGAATATCGGCGCGGCGCACCCCTCTCCTGAGATAGGAGAGGTTTGGGTGAGGTCGATAGATTCAAACGACCCCCTCCAGCTCAGCCCTCATTCAGGGGAGAGTGCTCCGCGCCACAAAGAAATCGTACATGATTTTTCCTGACGTTTGCGCTAGACTTTGTGCCGTGTATTTCTCGCAATCATGAGTAATGTCATTGTCCGCTATCCACCCAGCCCGACCGGTCTTCTTCATATTGGCACTGTGCGCACATGTTTATTCAACTACCTCTTTGCCAAGCAACAGAAAGGCAAAATCATCATGCGGCTTGAAGATACTGATAAAGGGCGCAGCACAGACGAATATGCCCAGAATATCATGGATGGGCTCCAGAATCTTGGCATTTCCTGGGATGATGGACCGTATTATCAAAGTCAGCGCGGCGATATTTACCGCGAACAGTTGCAGCAGCTGCTTGAAAACGAAAAAGCCTATTATTGCTTTTGTACGCCAGAAGAATTGGAGCAAGAGCGCGCAGAGCAAGAAGCCAAAAAACTCCCGCCGCGTTACAGTGGTAAGTGCCGCACGGTTTCCCTCGCCGAGGCGCACAAGCGGCTTGATGCCGGTGAGAAGGCTGTCATCCGTTTTCGGGTGGCTGATGATCGAGGGATGATCGAATTCGATGACATCGTACGCGGCCCTGTGCAGATCGATAGCCAGGAGATCGCCGATTTTGTTATCGCGAAGAATCTCGATACTGCGCTCTACAACTATGTGGTTGTCGTTGATGATCACCTCATGAATATTTCGCACGTCATTCGCGGCGAAGACCACATTTCCAACACCCCCAAGCAAATCCTTATCTACGAAGCTTTCGGTTGGAAATTGCCGCAATTCGCGCATCTGCCACTCATCTTGAACCCTGATAAATCCAAACTCAGCAAACGCAAAAACAAAGTCTCAGTCGATGACTATATGGCGGATGGGATTTTGCCTGAAGCGCTGATCAACTTTCTCGCTTTGCTTGGCTGGAACACGCAAGATGAAAACGAGTTTTTTACCCTCGAAGAACTGTGTGACCATTTTTCACTCGAACGCGTACAAAAGGCAGGAGCGGTGTTTGATATCGAACGCTTACTGTGGCTGAATGGCGTATGGATCCGCAAAAAAAGCTTGCGTGAGATAAAAGACCTGGTTTGGCCATATCTCGAAAAAGAGACGGTCTTCGCTAATGGCCGTAAGACTTATGGCGAGGATTTTTATGCAAAAGCGATTTCGCTCGTACACGAGCGTCTGAAAAAACTTTCCGAAGCGCCAGACCTGCTTCGTTTCTTCTTTATCCCCACTTCTGAGCTGATGCTCTCTGCCGAGCAGTTTCCGCACCAGAAAATGAAGGTCGATGAAGCGATGGCAAAAACAGCTTTACAAGCAGTATTACCGGTCTTACAGCAAGTAGCTGAATCGGATTGGAGCGAAGCGCATCTCGAAGTAGTACTCCTCGCGCTGATCGGAGAACTCGGTATTAAGAACGGGCAACTCTTGTGGCCCCTGCGTGTCGCGCTAACGGGAGAAAAATTCAGTCCTGGAGTATTCGAACTGCTTGGAGCGTTTGGTAAAGAGCGGAGTTTGGCAAGGATAAAAAAAGGGATTGATATACTAGGCTAATTCATTCCGGCTTGCTTCTCTGACGAGGTTGTATTGTAGGCGGAACAGGCACCCGAAATTGGGTGGTGTGTTTTCGTTTTACATCCACACAAAAATCTGTAAAATACGATTCAATGTTTTTTGTTCATGGAGTTTTTTCGGAAGTATACGGTAGATCGAAATTATAAGCGAATTGCTATTATTGGCGGTGGTGACATGGGAGTGCCGCTTGGCCAAATGCTTATGCGGCTTGGCCATGAAGTCAAGATAACGAGACCATTGGATCCTGCGTGCGTAGATAATGCGGAGTATATGAGATGCATTCGTCAGCGAAATACGAAATTAGCTCAAGATGCTCAGGCGGTAATCTTTGGCTTAGGAATGGATCAAATGTGTATGGAGGATACGCGTCATATATTTAGCAGACCCGATGTATTAAAGGATAAGCTTGCCATGGATATGAATTCCACGAAAAGGGGCCCTAAACGGATGTTGCGGACCTTAGAGAATGTTCGATTAGGACTAACGCATCCCTTGTGTCGCTTGCGCACAGAGGCCCCACTCGACCAAAGAAATATGGTCATCTGCCCGGATGAGACGACCAGTGAAGCTGACTATGCATTTATGGAGAATCTATGGGGTGCACTTGGTCCACGAGTACATTATATGGATGCAGACCAGCACGATAGGGCTATGTGCATAATCCAAGCCGAAAGCCATTTGTCTTTTTTACTTCCACAATATATACACGGAAACTCGACCTTGGATGCTCAGGTTATACCGAATCATGGCAAGCCACAGGTTGACCATTGGCTAGAAAATATTCTTAGTAATACACCCAATGTAATTGCTGGCATTGCAGAATTGAATGAGTATCGAATGGAATCGCTGCGGGTGATTATTAGCAAGATACGCGAGAGAATCATGAGGGATTTAGGGAATGTCAATGAAATGAAGAATTTTTTTGATGAACAGATTATAACGTGTGCTGATGATATCAATAAAATATCTCTATACCTTCCGGATATTGCCTTGCCTCACTTCGGGTTGAGCTGGGACAGTATACGTCATCTGCATACCGATATCTCAGCAGCCAGAGTGCGATTGGTACGAACAATGAATGATGAAGTACCCAATGATTTTTTAGACGCGAGATTTGACGATATTCCTCCGATTGCGTTCGAAATCGTACACGCACACTTACTGCAAGTAGAAAGAGCTATCAATTCTCGATGCTTCATTGACGTTATTAATACGGTTTGCAATCATCGACCGGACATCATACATTCAATCAAAAGTAAAAGAGTTGCAGCCTAATGACATCCCTGTTTCGTTCTGGCATACTCTTTATAGAACTCTTCTTGTATAACTATGCGAGCATTAACCGGAATTCAACCTAGCGGTATAACTCATCTTGGTAATCTTTTTGGAGCCATGCTCCCGATTTCTGACTTGTGTAGTAAAAATCCTGGCTCAGTATGCATGCTGGTCAACCTACACGCTCTAACGACAGTGCAAGATGCCGAACAACTTGGTAAGAATACCTATGAGCTTGCCGTCGATATGCTGGCATTGGGTATCGACCCTGATAAAACTCTCTTCTTTCGACAATCTGACGTACCGGAACATTGCGAATTGACTTGGATTTTAAGTACTTTAGCTCCGATCGGACTTTTACAGCGAGCACATTCGTTTAAGGATAAGGTGGCAAAGGGCATAGAGCCATCTGCCGGACTGTTTCTCTACCCTGTGCTCATGGCATGCGATATTCTGCTCTACGATGCAGATATCGTACCCGTGGGAAAAGACCAAAAACAGCACCTCGAAATCACCCGCGACTTGGCAGAAAAGTTCAATCACACCTATAGTGAAACCTTTGTGCTCCCAGAACCACAGATTTCCGAAGAAACAGCGGTCGTACCCGGAACCGATGGGCAAAAGATGAGCAAGAGTTACGGCAATACTATTGAGATCTTTGCCGAAGAGAAGGCGCTGAAGAAGCAGATCATGGGTATTGTTACCGATTCGACGCCAGTAGAAGAACCGAAAGAACCGAAAGGCAATAGCATCTACCAGCTATATTGTCTTTTTGCAAACGAGGCTGAGCAACAAGAACTGGCAGAGAAATTCCGCGCTGGGGGCATGGGGTATGGCGATGCGAAGAAGATCCTTTTCGAAAAGGCGAACACCTATCTCGCTCCACTTCGTAAGAAGCGAACCGCGATGGCTGCGAAACCGGACCTAATACATGATGTGCTCAATGAAGGCGCCAAAAAGGCGCGGGAGATTTGCGGGAAGAAAATGGAAGAAGTGAAGCGGAAAGTGGGGGTATAGGAACTTCAAATGACAAAGCGAAAATTACAAATTGGTGCGCGAAGTTGCTCGATTCCTAGTCAAAGCTTGCCCCAGATTTAGACTGAGAGAAGGTCGGAGGGGGCAGAAATGAAAGAGCAACATTCGACCCAACACTAATTCTCATTTGCAGCAATAGCAACCAAAGTTGCCTCAGCTACAGTCTCATGGGTTGATCCGTTTGGCTTTTTCGATTGGCAACCGCGTGCGGTGTGGCTGATGGTCGTCTTTGTGGTCTCAATCCGCTTTATCGGTTATTTTCTTGCCAAGATCATCGGCGGTGACAAGAGCATTCTCTTTGCCGGACTCATCGGAGGTTTCGTGTCATCCACGGCGGTGACCATGGGCATCTCGCAGGAATCAAAGGGCAAGGTGGGCATTATCGTGTTTCTCGTACCAATTCTCGTGGCCTCGGGTATTATGTTCTTTCGGGTGTTGTTCGAGGTCTTTATCCTGACGCAGGGGCAACATGGCCTGATGCCGCTCGTCATCGGGCCATTGCTCGTCGCGGGTATTGCCTCCATCGTACTGGCGTTGACTTTGCTCTTCTACCGCACACGTACACGGCGTAAAGTACGCAGCAAAACGATTCAGATCGCACAGCCGCTGCAACTCAGCTCTGCGCTCTCTTTTGGATTGTTCTTCCTGTTTATCCTCTTACTCTCTGATAAGATCGGGGAATACGCGAATCCTTCCGGCCTCTACCTGGCGGGAGCGATCGCCGGCCTGACGGACGTAGATGCCATCACGCTCGCCATGGCGAACCATGTGAGTAATGGCGACATGGCGGCGAGCGTCGCGGCCGGAGTCATCCTTATCGCCGTGACGGTAAATACCTTTGTAAAGCTCAGTATTGTGTTCGTTTTCGGTTCACGCGCTTTGTTCCGCCGGCTTTCCCTGAGTCTGGTGAGTATATTTCTGCTCGGGTTGGTGGCGTTTTTGCTGCTGTAGTTTTATGCTGCTGCCGCATCGGGTGGCGGTTGTTGTCTTTGTTGTTGTCGTGGTTGCATCGAGTTGTCATTTGCAGTATCAGGCGGGAATGATAATCCCGGCACGGGAAAGTTTTGTGATGAATACCCCGGCATATTCGTTGGTTTCGCCGGTTTGACGCGGGCCTCAAGGGCATCAGTCAAGGCCTCGGAGTACACGGTGGCGGCTGCACCCAAGTATGGAAGGGCATTTTCTGTGATACCCGGAATCGGCACAGTCCAAGGTGAGTATGCTGCCACAGCGATACCAGGTATGCCCGTATCGAGTCCCCGTGCCGCCAGGTTTCGTGTATTGGCGATGATAGCCTTTAAGCCGAATACCAAGTGCGGCCATTGCGTTTCGATGGGTCCACCGATAAACGTCTGATAGAGCAGATTGCGGGTACCGCCGACAATGCCGACAATCCCTCTCTCTTGGTTACCTCGGATCGTTTCTAAGTAGCGTTGTAGGATATTTTTATCTTCGGGGCCTTTGCCGAACGCCAGGTGCCCCACTCCCTTGATCGCTCCCACACCCGGAGAAGCAAGGGCGTTCACGAGCTGAGCGGGTTTTTTCCACCAGAAGTTCTTTAGGGTCGTATCGGTTTTAGAGAAAAGCCGACCGTATTTTTCGCGTGTATTCGAAATTAAGCCACGCACCGGGTCGAGTGGAATGCGTGAGAGTTCGAGACCGATCGACCCGGCAGTCCTGCCGACTATCTTGGCGCCCTCCCAGGTTTGGGCGGCGTTGCCATACGCCCAGCCGTAGGTACCCTTAAGAATCTGAACGCCTCCTTGGGTTGCTCCCCAGGTGTGATCGAGAGCATGGCCGGGGAAATCGATAGTCGCCTTTATGCGCCGACCAAACCAGAGCGCGGTGCGGGTGAGAAAACCGTTGCTTTCCAACACGGCTTCGCTGGCTTCCGGTACACTCGCCGCCGCTGGACCAGAGGGTGCGGCTTCTGCGTATAACAAACGCTTCTCTAAAAAAGGAGTTATATTATACGCCGAATTGTTTTTGTTACAAATCATTTTCTATGTGGGCCATAGCGAATATCGGTGGCGGACTTTCTTTCTCTAGGTTGACGGTTGGTTTTCACAGCTTGATTGGTCGGAGCCTTTTTTCCCGACAGACGCTCTACAACTGGTAGCATAAATTGGTCCACACCCACAAAGCGCAATACGTTTCGATCGAACCATTGTGCACTCTGGATATACCAGGGCTCCCTTTCGGTTTTTGTCGCTGATGGCTGCCCTTGCAACGGTGCCGCTTTCGGCGTAATCGTGGTATCGACCCTTTGGGATATCAACCGAGCGAGAGTGTTGTTTCGATCTCGTTCTCCCTCAGGTGTGGCAATATCCATCTTTGACTGGCGTAGGCTTACCGCCGCTTCAAGAATTTCTTCCACCATTTCTTCGACGGGTTTCATTTTGTCAACAAGACGCCAGTTATTACACATATCGAAAAGTGCTTTGATAATGCCGCCATTTTTACCTACCGGAATGCCACGGTTCACTTCCACTCGAATGGCTTCTTCTCCCTCCACTCCCGGCAGTGCACGGGAAAGTTCTGCGTGAAAACGCTCGTCACCTAAAACAATTGCCAGATCGCCCATTTGAATTCTTAATGCGTTAGGATCGGTTCTTTGCAACTCTTCGACTTTTGCTTTCACTTTTGAAGCGATTGCTTCACCAAATAGGTTTGAATCTCTTACACTTTGAACCCCATTTCGCGCATGCTGCACCCCATTCTGAACTGCTCGAGAACCCCTATTGCGTAGACGCTGCCACCAATTCTGTGGTGGTTGTGGGGGCGGGGGAGGCGCTGGCGGTGGCGGTGGCGGTGTATTTTGCGCCTGCTGCTGTTGCTGCTCTTGTTGCTGCCGTTGCCGTTGCTGCTGAGCGCTCGCTCTTTCTGCGCGGATAGCATGCGCACTGACGGCAAGACGTTGTAAGTCGTCTAGCTGATCTTGATTGTTCCCGCCTGCCCTAATCGCTTGCTGAATCTGCACACGGTTGTGGTTAAATATGCTGAGCACATCCGCCAGAAGGTTCTGAAAGTCGATACGAAAGGTACTTATTTCAGGTAACAGCTCTAAGACTTGTTGACGGGTATTGTGTACCCTGCTGCCAATTGGCAAGTTTTGCAGCTGATCGTAATCGCGCCAACATTTATCGAGCAGGTCGCGCATCCTTGCACGAGCGTGGTTATTAAGAGAGCCTCGTATTGCATCAAAATTGTTCGCTTCTTGCGGGTCGAACTCCTCGTCTAAATCGGGGGATCTTCTGCTCAATAATTCATCACTGGAATACAGTACCGACTCGATCATCCGTAGATCATAGTTGATGCTGTTTAAAATCTGTTGTACATACTCTTCGGTTCCTTCACTAATGGGTTGCACCTGTCCATCAGTTCGGCCAGCCTCTATTTCTTCTTGAATGCGCTGTACGTTGAACCCATACTCCATCAGATTTCTATCCAGTCTTTGATAGGATTGCTGCAAGATTTCTTCTGCGCCGATGATCGTATCTATTTGTTCTGGTCTCATATTTTATTTAGCCTTTGGTACGTTTCTTATGAATGATAAGCCCACCGGAGAGAAGTGCCGATATAATTACCGTCCACCATAAGCCAGGGTCTAGGCCAAATCCGTGGCGTATGAGTAACTGGCCTCCGGAAAAGTAACCGATTTTCCAGAGGATGTCGTCGATCGACCAGGAGCCACGCGCAGTAAATTTTCCGGTGATGCCACCGATGGCACCCGTCGCAACAACAAGAAGAAATTCGTTGCCGATGCCAGATACTATGTCTGAACCGGTTCCGAGCCATTGCTCGAGCAAGCTCTCATAATCTTCCGCCCTTTGTGCGCCTAATACGCCGCTATCGGCTTGAATCTCTTGAATCGTCTTTGCTGCCGCTTCGCCTGAAGGGATAAGCATGATAGGCGCTACCCCGGCGGCTCCTACGGTGAGCATTTGCACCGCTCGATTGAAAGCACCTTTGTACTCGTCGGGTATTCGTGACCCAAGATCGCGCGCCACGTTTTGGATGGCTTCTTGGGTCGATTTCGCCCAGTTTTTGACGATATCGGGAACTACCTCACTTGCTGCGCCGCGCACCCGTTGCATGATCGTCATGGTCTCCGGTGCAACCTCCAGCACGTTTGCATTTTTAATAATGTCGCCCTGGTGTTCAATGTTATGGGATGCGCTGTCACCTTCCGGCGGTGTATTCTCGTCTCGTTGCCTATTGAGGTCGGTATTTTTTGCCATGGGTCTTAGGTGAAATCAACAGAAAAATTTTCAGTAAGCAGTTCTCGCATGTGTGTGTAGAGCTGGTTGGGGTTTTTTAGATACACTCTCTGCCTTGATGGGTCTTCATGCTCTAAATTACGTAGCCCCTGCCTGACGTCTTCGTATTGTTCCAAAAATTCTTCCGATTCCGACATCCGTTGGATAAAGTCTTGTGGGTTTTCTGTGGAACCGACTCTGTAGATGATCCTGCCATCATCGCCAGTGATGTTGCTCTTTACCGTGATTTCAGTTGTGTAAAATTTTTGCAAGGTATGTTCAAACAGCCAATCATACGTCTTCACCTCTTGGCTAGGCCGGTTGGCTGCTCTATTCATGGGCGAGCCGTATGGAATGCGAACGTAAGCGCGGATTACCCCGTTTATCGCAGGCGAGCTAGATGTGCCTGGCTCACTCGGGGCCGAGACAATGGCGACGAGATGCTGTTGGGGGTCGAAATTCGAAAGACTCGCACGCCCATTCGTATACGGATTCAGTCTGTCTGTAGCAAGTTCGAGAAGCTGGTCACGGAAATACATTTTTTTTTGTGCTTCTGACATTCCATGAACATCACTGGCATGATCGGCAACTTTGATCTCGTAGTAGGCAAAAACGGCGGCACCGCCTTGTTCTGCAGCAAGTCTTGTAGCGTCGTAGGGGTCAGTGGACCCACTAGTACTGAACGTCTCGAATTGATCCGCAAAGTGCCCCAGGGCATCGTTGCCGTAGGCTTCATCTGATCTCAGATATTCTGCAAAATCGTCGCTGATGGTTTCGGTGATCGGTACGCCCAGAAATGTTTCGTAATATTCATTTATCGCAGCCCAGGCTTTTTCATCAAGATTCATCGCCCTTAATTCTTCAAAGGCAGCATATCCCTTTTCGGCGAGTAGAATAAGGGCGTCAAATGGCAGTGTAAAGACATCCCACGTCACCTCTAGCCCCGTACCGGCAGCATTAAGACCAAGTTCAATATACGGTACGGCAGAGGCGGTATAATGATCATAGTTCAGGCGGATCTGGCCATCGATATATTGCCAGGTACCGATGCCGGTCGGTACTCCGAACGCCTGCCCCAATTCGTCAATTTTTTCCATAATGTCTGGACCGAGCTCTGCCGCGGCGTTTTGCGCCATCGTAAGGAATTCTGTTGCCGATATTTGCAGCTGATCGATCGCGTGCCGGAGTGTAGCTATATCCGCGATATTGTAAATATTTTTAATCTCTTCATAGATGTCGCCCAGGATATTGTCGGCTTCATCTTGGTTGGCAAGCAACACCGTGGTATGCGTCTCGCGCTTGATGAACTCGGCAAACACAGTATTTTCTTTGTCGGCGCGGAACGGCTGATGCGCGAAGCGTTGGCCGAGGGCTTCGTAGAGCGGCCCTGCCGCCTCATTGCTATCGGTACCGAAGTATTTGGCGCGTACCAGTTTACGCGCAATATCTGGAGTAATCTGGGAATAGCCTTTCTCGATCTCTGGGTATTGCTCGCTGTACTGCTGGGCGGCTTGGCGCAGAAAAAGACTTAATACACCCATCGACAAGCCGGCGCGCTGGCGGGTTTGCGGCATACTGTCGATGAAAAAGCGTGCCGAGCTCGGCCATTTGTTTGTGAGCACTTGCTCCCGGTCTTCATCCGTTCGTGCCGCTTCAAAATCACGATGCCAATCGAGAAGATCTTCTAAAGGAGTTGTCTGCATGGCTATGATAGCTGCCGTTTTCTCATCATCGGCTTTGATGGCTTCTTTTTCCCATTCATTAAGATTATATGTTTCTTGCTCTTCTGCTTCATCGAAGTGTTCATGCAGTTGGTCGTACATTGCTTTGGCTGCCGATCCCCTCAGGAGTGCGGCATCATCGAGTAGTCCGGCTTCTTTAAAAATGTTAAAACCAAAATTCTTTGCGACTTCGTGGGCGGCAAAGCCAACCAGGCCGACGCGGGTCGCCTTGCCGACAAACCCCTTGCCGAAGACACCCTTCCAGATGACTAAGGCGCCCAATCCGACCACGGCCGCTTTTTCGACACCATCACCGTATCTGAGCATATCGCCCAGTCGATCGAGCAGTATGCGTGGCGGGTCGGTGGGAACAATGCCGGCCTGCGCTTCGGCAGCGTGTTCTTGCGCTTGGAATTCTTGCGGAATCGATGCTTCGCGTTGAAGTACCAGGTCGCGAAAGAGTTTGAGGGCAAAGAGAGCGCCCGGATCTTCATTTGCGACAGCATTGTAGAAATCGTCGAAATTCTCGTACTGCGTGCCGCCGTCTACCACCATGACTTCAGCGAGTTTGGGCCGGAGGATATTATGGTCGAGACTGGAGTTCAGGTCACCATCGGCGTCGAACCAGGTGGCGGCCGAGACATCGGGTGTATTGTTTTCACTATCAGCTTGAAAGTTCACGCGGTTATGCACATACGAATAGACCGAGTCATTAAGCGAGATACCGTACACCTGCTGAAATGCGTTGTTGATCTGTTTCTCGGGTACGCTCAAAATACCCTGGCGCAGCTTGCGCGCGATATCGTTACCTTCATCTTCCCCGTTCATCATAGCCTCGATGATCTCATCTTTGCGTTCGTCGTGGCGCACGGTGTTGGCTTGTTGTATTACGCGCGACAACTCAGCCTCTTGCCCCGCAAGCTCTCTCAGCGTCAATCGGCGGATATTGGCGGTACTGGAGAGCGCATCTGCATCGCCGATCTCATCGGGAAGGTCGGCTTTAATGGTAGGAAAGATATTCTCCTTCTTTTCGTTGAGAATACCGATCACGGTCGCGTAGGCATCTGCATCTCTATCAATCCTCCCAAGTAGATCCGGAAAGCCATTTGTCAGCGCGGCGAGATACGCAGGTTCAATGTCATCGGTATACGCTCTCATGTTATCCGTAAGATATCTTATGGCCGTATCATGATTCGCATCTTCGCTATCGATAGCGGCATTGTAGAAATCCAGCTGAGTGTCAAATGCATCAGTGAAGCCACTACCGATGGTATCGGCTAGCTTCGCGTGTATGGCATCTATTTTCTGCAAAAACACCTGTTGTGCCATTGGGTCATGTTTCTTGATATCTGCCCCGAAACTGTTTATTTTCTCCGTGACTTGTGTTTTGTAGTAGTCTTTAATTACATCGCGATAGGCGTCGAAATTTTGAGCAAGAGTATCGATGATTTCGTTGTGCCGGAGAAAGGCTGTTTCGATCTCGTCCGCGGTTGCGGTCAATGCTACGCCTCTCGTGGATAATTCTCTGTGGAGCATTTCGGTATGCCGTTCGATAAAGTCGCGCGCGCCGTTGCTGAGGTTTGGGGCTTTCAAAGCCGCTAGCAGCTGCTCGCCATCGGCAAAATCAAGATCGGTGCGCGTTATCTCGATCATCTTCTTCAGAAAAGCTGCCTGGTCTTCATTCTCCGCATCGAAGATCAACCTTCCGTCTGCGTCGAACCATTGCTCTGCCGGAATTCCGAGCGCTAGTGCCGCTGCCGCATCATACGCGGCGATGGTTTCGGTGGGGTCGATGTTCTTCGCCTGTAATAGGGCAGGGATCCCTAGGCGCACGTCTCGCATCAATTCGGCTGCCGGTGAGTAGGCGTGACGAAGGGAATCTAGGTATTCTTGCGCATGTTCGCGTACCAGTGTGATGAGCAGGTTGTTATTATCGATGCCCTCGACGGAAAACCCATCAAGTTGCGCATTATGGCCACTCTCTTCCGGGTCAGCCTTGATATCTGCCCGAATCCGAAACAACTCGCGCTCGAGCGTGGCGATGTAGTTCGCTTGCTGGTCGGCATTTAGATCTTTGAGTGCAGCAGAGATATCAGCAAGCTGAAAACTGTCGTTATGCAGTAGCTGGTAGGCAAGAAATTTTTGAACCGATTGTTCATGCGATGAGGTGAGATTGAGTGCAACAAAGACATCTGTATTAACTGTTGTAACGGTCGCTTCGAATTCTTCTTGTTCGTCTTTTGCTTCTTCAGTATTTGGCGACACAATATGTTCCCTCACCCCGTCGACACGGTAGATAAGGCGGGGCTCGCTAAAGAAAGCATGAAGGGAACGCCAATAGTCAAAGCGCGAGCAAAACCGCATGTTTGTTTTTGGGTATTATTTAATCTTCTGATTTTAACATAAAAGCACGCTTGATTCAAGGAGTTATGCGGTTCAGCCTTAAGCAGCAATCCACAATCTGCAATCAGGAATAAAAGAGCATGGTAAATTCTAAAATTTGCTTCTTAAATACCATAAACCCCTCTAACCACGCTTATTAAAAGAAAGTAGTCTCAAGATTGTTTTTTCTTGTTACGAACACTTTGTAATGTACAAGTCGTCTGATGAAGATCTTCTAGTTTACCGAAGCGTTTGAGTTGGTCTTTTACCCTTTGGTGGAGCTGTTTATTCTTTTGCAGGGTCAGGTTGCAGAGGTAGAGCAAAATCTCTGCAGCGCGGATGGTTTCTTCGCGGGCGATTCGGTGCATTTTTTTCATACTTGAATCACTGGGTGGGTCGAGTTTTTCGAACGCTTTTACAATTGATTTCTCATCTAGGCTGCGTAGTGTGTCGTCGTGAACTCCCATCATGCGAAAAGCGCGAATCATCTCGAGCGTGGCGGGTTGCCCCGTCGCGAAGAGCGTCTGCGATTCATATCTAGATGATGTGTGATTTAGTGGCATAATAAATTTTTCACCATGGAGTATAGCACAGCAAAAAAGTGGTGGGCAACTTTCGTAATCCGCAGTATTCCTCTTAAATCAGTAGCAGAAATTACGAAATACAAGAACAGGAGCATTGATCGACATCTGTAATTTATCGAATAAAAAAGTAGTTCAAGTAGTGATTTTTACTTGCCTTTTTATGGTCTCATTTTCTCATCATACATCGAGGATGCATTTTGAATGCTGAAAGCGAACACACATCATCGTGCGATCGAATATCGCAGCATGATTGTTTTTTTTCGAATTATAAATTCTATTATGATGCGGTAGCTGATGGTGATTAAGACCGAATACAGGTCTTTATTCGATGCTTTTGAGTTCGATTTAATTTTCTCCTGTTTGCAGTCCACTGAATCACTTCAGCTCTAATAACTCAAATTCAAAGGTTCCTGCAGGTGCGATGATGCTGACTTTGTCACCCTTCTTTTTGCCGAGCAGAGCGCTGCCGATAGGGGATTCGTTAGAAATGCGTGATTTGAGAGGATCGGTTTCGGTAGAACCGACAATGGTGAATTCTTCTGCGCCTTCTTCTTTCTTCGTCAGATTTTTGATCTTAACCGTGGTACCGATTTGCACGGATTTTCCGGAATGGGCTTTTTTTTCGTCGATGACCTCCGCGTTTTTCACCATCTTCTCGAGTTCTACAATACGGCCTTCGACGAAGGCTTGCTCGTTTTTGGCTTCTTCATATTCAGAATTTTCAGAGAGGTCACCATACGAAATGGCTTCTTTGAGGCGTTCTGCCACTTCTTTTCGCTTATCGCCCTTTAAATACTGTAGTTCGTTTTTGAGGGTGTCGAGTCCTTCTTGAGTGAGGATTACCACTTCTTCTTTGAGATTCGCATCGGTGCTGGTTTTTTTCTTGGTAGCCATGACTGTTCAGGAGAAATAAAAAAATCTAGAGTTCAAAATCGGCCCATTCATCTGCCTTGGGCAGAGTGGCGAGCTTCTTTTTTGGTTTGTTCTTAATGGCCTTTTCGCCATTCTCATCAAAGGCTTCACGAATCTTGGTGCTCGTCGGATGATCCTTCAATTTTTGCAGCACCTTCGCTTCGATCTGGCGAATGCGTTCACGCGTGACGCCGAATTCTTGCCCGACTTCTTCGAGTGTATGCCCGATGCCATCCTTCAGCCCAAAGCGCATTTCGATGATTTTGGCTTCACGCGGAGTCAGATATTGCAGCATTTCTTGGATATTTTCCTTTAATATCTGGCGGCTAGTCGCTTCGGTTGGGGCGATAGTCTCATCATCTTCGATAAAATCCCCGAGTTTGCTGTCTTCTTCGGCACCGACGGGTGCTTCGAGTGACAAAATATCCTGCGAGATTTTTTTGATATGGCGCACTTTTTTTACCTCCATATCCATTTCGGCTGAAAGCTCCTCAACCGTCGGCTCGCGCCCTAGTTCTTGCGAGAGGCGGCGTTGGGTGTGTGTTAGCTTGTTGATCGTCTCTACCATGTGTACCGGTATGCGAATAGTACGTGCCTGGTCGGCAATCGCACGTGTTATGGCCTGGCGGATCCACCAGGTGGCATAGGTACTGAATTTGAACCCGCGCTCTGGATCGAACTTTTCTACTGCACGAAAGAGACCGATGTTCCCTTCTTGAATAAGATCTAAAAACGACAGGCCACGACCGATGTATTTTTTTGCAATGGAAACGACAAGACGCAGATTCGCCTCCGCTAAATATTGCTTGGCGCTCATATCGCCTTTGCTGATACGACGTGCGAGTTTTTTCTCTTCCTCAGCCGACAAAAGTGGTACCCGCCCAATCTCAGATAAATACATGCGCACCGAATCATTGGCAATCTCTGACAGGTCGATCATGCGCCGCTTTTCTTCTTCGGTCATTACTTCTTCCTCTTCTTCGGGTTCTTCTTCGACATCGGTTTGCGAGGCTTTCTCGAGTTCGTCAAAATCTTCTTCTACCTCGTCATCTAAATCGTAGCGCTCTTCGCGCATGATGGTTGCGAGAGCAGCTTTTTCTTTTTTCTTCCCTTTTCCCTTGGGCTTTTCTTTGGTGCCGCCATCTTCGTTTTTTCGCTTCCAGATTAGATCATCACGCACATCGATCACTTCGATGCCAATCTCCATAAAGAGCGTGTAGATCTCGTCGAGCAAAATCACATTGTGTTCGGCTTCGGGCATTGCCTTCATTAGCTCTTGCTGAGTGACAAAGCCATGTTCGCGGCCTTTCTTGACAAGTTTACGCACACTATTGGGGAACTTACTCAGTTCTTCTTCGGTCGGTTGCCGGATAAAAGTTGCATTCTTTTTAGCCATGGAGGTGGTATTTAAGACTGGTGGAAACGGTTCATGAGCTTGGTGAGTTCGTTCATCTGTACGATGAGACGGGTGCTTTCGCTATCGCCACTTTTGAGCTGCGTGCTGAGCTCGGTCAGCTTTTTCGGGATAAGAGTTTGATTCAACTTATTGATGGTTGTAATCAGTTCTTTGACGCGCAGCATTTCTGAGAGATGACCGAGACGCTGCTCGGCGTAAAGGGCAAGTGGACGCCACTTCTCGCTTTCTTCATGCGGCAAAGCTTGCCACATTTCTTCAGGTGACAAATTACCCTCTTGAGTATAGTGCTGCTGCAGCTGTTTGTAAAACTTTTTTTCCTGCGGTTCCATCAAATCGGCGAGCAAGTGTTTTTGGGCTTCGGCAAGAAGTTCGGGAAAATTCAGAAGTAGTGCGAACAAGTAGTCTGTCTGGCTGATTCTACGACTCGCCGGCTCGGCTTTTGCGCGTTCGGTCGCGTACGGGGTTGATGTGCGGCGGTACTCCATCAGCTCTCGTTCGATTACTGCGGGCCGAGAGCCGAGTTTATCTGCGATGACCCCTAAAAAATGTTCGCGTTCTACGGCGCGTGGCAGGCTGTCGAGTACGGGCAAAAGTTCATCGAGAATCGCTTTTTTGTCGGCGAGGTTGTGTGGGTCTCGATGCAACACAGCACGAGCCAGAAACGCATCCATACTCGTTTTACGCTCGGTTACGGCTGCTAAAAATTCTGCCTGGTTTTCGCGCACGGCTTCATCGGGGTCTTTTCCTCCAGGAATCGAAATAACTTCTACTTCTAAACCGTTGCGATAAGCGATGGCAGCGGTGCGGCGGCTGGCTGCCTGGCCAGCAGCATCGACATCGAGTGCGAGCGCGATGGTCTGGGCATGGCGTTTGAGTAAACGCGCATGCTCTGTTGTAAACGCCGTGCCCGAGACCGAGACGACATTTTTTACTCCTACAGCGGCACAGGCGAGTACGTCAAAATAGCCTTCAACTAAAATCACGGTCTTCTCGTTGCGCACTACTTCTTTTGCTTCGTAAAGCCCATAGAGGATCTCTGATTTTTTATAGAGTTTCGTTTCCGGTGAATTCAGATACTTCGGTGCTTTATCTGAGTTGCCGATATAGCGGCCACCAAAGCCGACGATGCGCCCACGCGTATTCACAATCGGGAACATCAGGCGATTGCGGAATTTATCACGTACCGAGCCAGAATTTTGCTGATCTGCAGTCACTAATCCCGCATCGAGCATTTCTTTGCGCGAATATCCTTTCTCTAGCAAATGTTTCTCGAGGGCGTGGTCGGCATCGGGCGCGAAGCCCACACGAAAGTGCTGCAAAACTGCTTTGGTCAACTTCCGCTTCTCAAGCTCGGCTTGTGCCTTGCTACTGGCTTGTAATTGCTTTTCAAAAAATTCTGTGGCGGTATCTAAAACATCTAGCGCCCGTTCGCGTTCGGCTTCATCTTTTTTACTTGGCGGCTTGTAGTCTTTGAGTGGCACATTCGCTTTTTGGGCAAGCACATGCAGCGCTTCCGGAAAACTGCAGTTTTCGACTTTCTGCACGAAAGAAAAGATATCACCGCCATTATTACAAGCAAAACACCAGGCAAATCCTTTACTATCGCTGATCACAAGCGAAGGGTCGTGATCGTCATGAAAGGGGCAGATGGCTTTAAAATTACCGGCGCCACTGCCAGGATGCAGCGTGCAGTAGTCGCGCGCGACTTCCGAAATACTGAGCCGTTGTTTGATTTCTGGTACAGGATCCATGGTTTCTTGACTTTACCGTCAAAGAATCGTTTTGTAAAAAAGGTTTTTTTAGTATGGTGGACTGCAGTATATCTTCTTTACCATGTGTAGACTTTTTGCCTTTGTTGGTACTTCACCGCATCACCTTACATCGCATTTTATCGAAACGCACAGCTCGCTTTTAAAACAGGCGACTAAAAATCCAGATGGTTGGGGAATTGCGTATTACGACGAGGCAGGGGAGTGCCACTTTGAAAAAGATACCCATAACGCGCAACACAGCGAACGTTTTTTCGAACTCGCTCGCTCTCTCAATACCACGCTTTGCATTGCCCATATCCGCTTTGCAACGGTAGGGGTTTCTGCGCCCGAAAACGCGCACCCGTTTACCTATGGCAAATGGGTGTTTGCGCATAATGGCACGGTGCAAAAGTTTTCGGCCATTCGAGATAAAATAATGACTATGCTTCCCGATCACCTGCGCAACAACATTCAAGGAAGTACCGATTCTGAAGTACTGTTTGCCTTTTTTCTGCGTGAATTAGAGCGGCAACAAGAGGTGCATGGCAATAGTATCTCCGAGAAAAATCTGGTCATCACCGCGTTGCGGAATTCCGTCACAAAAATTAATACTATTGCACTAGCTCAAGGCGCAGAAGGAGATTCACGAATAAATATTTTGCTTACAGATGGAAAAGACATCTGGGGGGTGCGTTTTGGCAAACATCTCTTTCGGCGGCGCATGGCAGATGACGGACGTGTAATCGCGACGGAAAAAACTGACAAAGAATCGGGATGGAAGCCGTTTCCAGAAAACATCGTCTTTCATATTGTGCCCGGTGCAGATGAGATAGATATGCGTCCGCTGCTCGGGCACAAGCCCGATTTTGCGATTCCGCATCCGAGTCAGCGTGCGGTTTCGAGCTAGTAGGCAAACAGGGAGTGTCCTGTCAGATGTTTTACTGAAACAAGCAATCCGCAATCAGCAATTTGCAATCAGGAAATTGGATGGCGCGGAGTCTTCTTTCGTCTTATGATGTATTGCTTAGTCGTCTAAATGCTTACGGATAATATGGGGTATTTCGCTAATGGAAATGTTAGACTTGATGAAATAACTGTTCGCGCCCAATTCCATTGCGCGATTGATATCTTCGTCTTGGCTGAGGTTTGAGGTTATAATTACAGGAACAGCTTTCCATTTTGTGTTTTTGCGAAGCTCTTCAAGCGTCGCAAAGCCGTCTTTAATCGGCATAATCAAGTCGAGGATGATCAGATCTGGCACCTGCCGCTCACATTGAAATAGAGCTTCTTCGCCATTGTTCGCTGTGGTTACCTGAAAACCGGCGTTCTCGAGCTTCATCTTGTAGACATGCTGGTATGATATCTCATCTTCTACAACAAGAATAAGTGGCGAGTCAGGTGTTGTCATTGTACGGGATAGATGAAAGTTTACTCAGGCGCGTGATCGCCGTTGAGAGGGAGTAGAATATTGAATGTAGTGCCATTACCCTCTTCACTCTCAAATTCTATGCTGCCACCCCAACTCTCTAAGTGTGATTTCACAACAAACAGCCCGATTCCGGTACCGTTCGTCTCGTGCAATTGCGCATTTTCGCTCCGATAGAATTTCCAAAAGACTTTTTCGTGATCTGCCTTAGGAATACCGATGCCATTGTCTTTGATCTCAAGTAAAACATGATTATCCTTTTTTGACATCGTTAAATGTATATCACCACCTGGGTAATTGTATTTGATGGCATTCGAAAGGAGGTTCTCGAGAATCTCCTGAAACATCGTCGGGTGCACTTTGGCTTTACACCCCCCAGCTTCACAGCTTTGGTCTATGGTTAGCGAGACATTGATTTTCTTCTCTCCGGCAAAAAGGTCGATTTCATTCACGGCCTGCTCCACCATCTCGGTAATATCGGTCAATTCGGCTTCTTTATGAAAATTACCCCGATCGATACGCGAAACACTGAGCAAGCTTTGCACCAGTTGCAGCATGTGCTTGGTGCTACGATAGGCTTGCTCGATACTTGTTTTTACCGGTTTATCAAGCTTCCCCATCTCTTCTTCTAACAGCATTTCTAGAATCCAACGTAGGCTGCCTATTGGGGTGCGCAGTTGGTGAGAAACAATAGCAATAAAATCGTTGCGCATCTGCTCTAATTCTTTGGCTTCAGTAATATCACGTTCAATGCCGACAAAGTAGATGATTTCGCCGTCATCATCAATAACAGGGTCTACCTTCACTTCTGCATGGTACGGTGTGCCGTCTTTGCGTTTGTTGACGAATTCGCCGTGAAAGGTAGTCTTTTCTTGCTTGATTGTGTGCCAGAAAGTCTCATACTCCTCTGCCGTCATCTGCCCACCCCACAGGTTCCTGCCCCCGGCTTTTTCGCCGATGACTTCACTTATCGTATATCCTGTGATTCGCTCCACTGCTGGGTTGGCGTAGATGATTACGCCTTCATTATCGGTAATAATGATATGGTCTGAGGAATGCTCGACGGCGAGCTGAAATTTTTTTAAGTCACTTTCCTGTTCATGGATGCGCGTACCCATGGTGTCATACATCTTCTTTAGCCGGTCAGACATTTCGTTCATAAATCCGCCCAAAGTACCTACTTCATCTTGCGTGCTTACCGTGACCTTTTGAGAGAAATCACCCGCGCTGATACGCTTTGACATTTTTGATAATGCATCGAGCGGATTTTTGATCTGCTGAGCAATGAAATACGCAAAGCCAATAATAAAGAGCATTGTAAAGAGCGTGACGAGCAGAATATTGTAGCCGATCTTTTTAAGCCCCAAAAAGGCATATTGTTCATCAAATTCCGCTAGTAATACCCAGCCGTTTTCCATGCAAACCGAAGCGCCAACCACCGGTACACCACGATGATCAGCATATTGCCCGCGCATGCTCTCGTTCTTTTGCAGACAGTTACGTACAGGAGGGATTGTGATCTGTTTCTGAAGCGGACGTTCTTGCACAAAATCTGTACCGGTAATCATCGAGCCAGCGCTGTTGATCAGGTAAAAATGCGGTAGCTCACGGCCATTGATATCTTGATAAGTGCCAAGGTCATGAATACGATTACCAGTAAGAATCCCTTTTAGTTCTTTGAGGGCAAAATAATTAGAAATCACACCGATCGTTTCACCGCTAGCGGTATCGGTCAATGGTGCAGCAGCTGCAAATGCCGCTACATCTTCATTGAAAAGCCAGGGATAAAACACATCGTTTAAAAAAGCTGTCCCAAATTCCATTCCGCTAGCGCCCTGAAAGTAGGCGCGTTCAGAAAGATCGGTGCCGATGATGCCAGGTGTGGTCGAAGCGATGATCTTCCCTTCCATGTCAATAATGTTAATGCCAATAATCGTATCATCAAGTGGCTGTTTCGTTTCTAACAGATAGCTATTTAGCTCGTTAGCAGGTTTCCCCTCATTCTTAATGGCCGACGCCTCACCCAATATAAATCGGTCAGCAGAAAAATCGATCGCTCGATTCTGGATACCGTCTAAAAATTGCAGCAAAGAACCTTCTTCGATCTGTGCCATTAATGCCAGGCTAGCTTTTACCTGAGCTTCGGTACTCTTTTGCATAGCACGATAGCTGAAGTATCCCGTAGCCAATATTGCAGCACCGGCGACGATGACAAAACTCAAAAAGAGCTTTGTGCCGATTTTGAGGTTCTGGTGCATGTGTATTGATTATGTGGTGCAGGTCAGGCCAGTTTTTTTAGCGGGTCACACCGATGGTTTCACCTTCTTCGGCATCTGGCGCACTCACAGTGATACGCCCATTGGCCGATTGCACGATTTCGTATCCCGCACCGTTGGTACTCGCGCCGGTCGGATCGGTAGGAATAGCAACCAGATACTCTTCATCAGTCGTGAGTACATTTAATTCGACCAACCCGGTACAAGTGCTCGTGAAACAGATTTCGGTCTGGGTCGTGGTAATTGCGCTTGGAATATCGCCATTGTTATCGATAGAATACTGGTAAACGGCATTGAGAATCGTATTTACATCTGCCCAGCGCTGCGAGTTGCGTGTATCGGCGAGCTGCTTGCCGGGGTTGATCGCTAAAATTACGATACCTGCCAAAATCGCGATGGCAGCGACGACAAGCAAAATCTCAAGCAAAGTGAAGCCTTTTTGATTCGTATGGCGTTTCATGGATGTTTGGAAAAGAAGAACTTTATGTGTAAATAATAGAGTTTTTCTGCGCGATTTGCAACGTGAATTTGGCTTGTAAAGATGTTAGAGAGCTTAGTTGAAGGCATTCCTGTGCGGTAAAAATTTCAGAAAAGCAGGGCTGGTGGTGACCCCCTCGTTCTCTTTAGGCGCCAAAAGTGCTTGCCGGGGGCAGAGTGAAGAGATCGATGATGGAGATCCGGTTAAAGAAGGTTTCGACAAAGACCCTGGAAAGTTCCAGAAGGGAAAGGGATGTCTTTGTCTGCGCTTTGATATAAGAGAGAAGCAGATTGTAGATCATGGCGACCCATATCTGGGTGAAGATGGCGTTTATGAAAATACCCAGAAAGGTACTGATCTTTAGTTTCTGCTTGATCTACCTGAAGAAGAGTTCTATCTGCTAGCGTTCTTTGTAGATGTCGGCGATGATTTTTTCCAAAAGATCGAAATTGTCGGTCAGGAAACGAAATTCCTTTTGTTTTTCATCCCAGTAGTTGATGAGCCGAAGTTTATCGGGATTGTCTTTTTCGGCATCTTCGAGGACGAAAGAGATGACATCATCCTTTGTGACTCCTTTTTTCGTCACCGGCCTGTGTCCTTCAACGGCATATTGCATATTTCCTCTGGCTCTAGTCACAAAGAAGATATCCGCCTGATTCAGTTCGTAATACCATCCATAATCGACATATCCCCGGCCAAAGACAAGAATGCTGTCCTTTTCCAGATTCCAATTCTTCCAGGTCTCTCTGGTCACCGGGATCTCATGCTACTTGCCATCGGTGACGGTCAGAAATGTCGAGATCTGTGATGTATTGCAAAACAGCGTATGAATGCGGATTGCCCCTTTCTGCTTCCAGAACTTTGCCCAGTCAAAGAGAGATAGACAGAGATCGACCACCGTTCCGTCGAGAGAATACAGACTGTTTTTAAAGGAGAACGTCCTCGGGGGAAGGAACTCATGACATCTGACCAGAAGGGCATAAAAGAGCTTCTAAAATATCTCGTGACTCCTCCTTCTGTTGTTCGCATCCGCAAAAGTGGAACAGGCAACGCCTAAAAGACCCAGATGATACCATTTGTTCCCTTGTACTCGCAGTCCGGTCTCCATATCCCAGAGACTCTTCTTTTCAGTCGCCTGAGCATCACCGAAAGCTGGTTCCAGAGCGTGAAGTGCTTTGTGTACCGGTCTTCATTATGCTGTCAGGTAAACACATCAATTTTCTCTTTTGGGAGAAATTGAAGACATTGCTCCATGACCCTGTAGAAAAAAGGGCTATATTTTGCGTTCACAAAATTCTGATTCCATCCTTGTGACGGAATCAAGCCCTTTTCCTGCTGTTCGGAGAATTTTTACCGTACACTCTAAAAAAAGCAAACAGGGAGTGTCAGATCAGGTTTTTTTATCTGGAATCTGGCAACTGAAACTGTAGCGGAGACCTATGTGCCTGCCCCTGGCACTGAATATCGGCAAGCCATATTCCTGCGTTTCTAGAAACGTCTTGGAGTAACTTGCAAAGTTGCTCCTTAATCAGCCTGAACGAGGAGCATACCTATGTGTCTGACTTTCTTGTCGCACAATAACCAATCGGACTGCTGTTCCAGATTATCTTGACCTGCGCTTGGATACATCCTAATTTCAAACACCAAAAAAAGCGGATCTAATAATCCACTTTCTTTGTTGACCACAGGTACTCCATTATTTGGGAGACCCCTGTTTCCTCGTCAGTTTATCACCTGCAACAAGGGGTGACGCAGGAGAAGTTGATAGGTGCTTACTTCAATTCTACGGTCGCACCAGCGCCTTCGAGAGCGGTTTTAAGCTCGTTGGCTTCGGCTTCCTTAATGCCTTCTTTCACTGCTTTTGGTGCAGCATCAACCAGGTCTTTTGCCTCTTTGAGGCCCAAGCCGGTCGCTTCGCGGACAGCCTTGATTACAGCGATCTTCTGTTGGCCGGCGTTTGCAAGCACAACATCGAAGGTGTCTTTGACAGCGGCTTCTGCGCCACCTTCACCACCTGCGGCACCACCGGCAGCGGCAACGGCTACAGGAGCAGCAGCGGAAACACCGAATTTGTCTTCCATCGCTTTTACAAGTTCAGAAAGTTCGAGCACAGAGAGCTTTTCAACGCCTTCAAGGATCTTTTGGGCGCTGGCAGAGAGCTTTACGTCTGCAGTTGCTTCTTCGGACATGAGAAAAAATAAAAAAGAAAAATAGCTTTAAGCGTTTTCAGAGGCAGCACGTTGCTGCTGATAAGCATCGGTTGCGCGGACGAATCCGGCAACGACTTGATTCCCGACTCCCACAAATCCACTAAGCGGCGACATAAGGCTGCCGAGTAATTTCGCCAACAGCTCTTCGCGGCTTGGAATCTTTGATAGCGCGATTGCTTCTTCTTGAGAGATTAGCTTGCCTTCAAATATTCCACCGGTGATTTCTATCTTCTTAGTGTCTTTTTGCAGTTTTGTCAGAACCTTGAGCAGAGTCATTTCATCTTCGGTAGCAAAAGCTGCCCCAACCGCACCATCGAGCACGTTATCGTCGATTTCGATCGCTGCTCCGTCTTTGGCTGCTTTCTTAATAAGCGTCTTTTTGGCAATGCGGTAGCTGGCACCATTTTCGCGCAAAATTTTACGCATATCTTGGGCTTGCTCAACTGTCATCCCCAGATTCTTTGCAAAGTAAACGGATTTTGCATCTTTCATATTTGCCACAAGGTCGGCAAGAATCTGCTCTTTTTTTTGACGAGTGATTGGCATTGCGCATTAAAAAATGAAAGGCTGCCGTTGGCATCACCTTTCGTTGTGCTCTTTTTACGAGCGGAACGAATTAAGTCTTTTGGGGTGAAGCCTACCGTGGGTCTTATGCTTCCTGATTTCTCAGGATTTGCCTCCGGTCTTGGGCAGAAATGCTACTGGTAATTTATCTGTTTTGTTTTAGGGTTGTCAAATGATTTTTGATGTTCGCTCTCTTCTAAGCCCCAATTCCCGTGACACTTTTCTTTCACTCACAAAGAATGG